>CAZGCZ010000058.1:0-13869 GCA_964524615.1 uncultured Candidatus Saccharibacteria bacterium | reverse complement strand
CATTATTCTTATTGCGGTTAGCTGCCGCTGCACCAACTGCAGCACCGACTACAAGTCCGCGTCGGCGGCCTCGTCTTCTAAATCCAGCTGGTCCTAATGGTCCCATAATAATATCCCTTGTTTAGTTAATTTAACTATAAGCTCCTTATCATCAACATACAAACATAATGAGTAAGGCAGCTACTTATTATTCTACAATTGCATTTGAGCTTCTGCCGATTCGAGTCGTACTGTATGAACCAGCATCCACAAAAAGAGCTAGTATTACCCAAAACCAGCCCCAGCCAGTTAAATGGCCAACTGCTGGGTTAAGAACAAAGAAGTACATCAAAGTCGTCCATGGTAGAAAAATAAAGCCTAGCAAAGGCCACAGAAAAGAACCGTTAAAAACTCGATGAAATCGAGCGTTATTAAAAAGCCACTCTAGCAGCAAAACAAGACGCGGCGAAAGCAATGCTAATATTACTAATAAACAACCCATAATTATCCCCTATTTATTCCATCATATGCCTATTGGCTAAAAAAACAATGTGTAAGGTCATTTATATTGCTTACTGTGCAAACAAAAATAGATAGTAATCCCAATAATAAAAAGCAATAATACCGTTGCGATTTGACTGTAACCAAGTATTGAACCAACTTGCGAAAGTTTTTGTGAGAAGTAAAGTGCTAACATCAAAAGAACAATAAAAATTGTAATAGCGGCTTTCTCACGTCGACTATTAGTTTCTCGAGCCAAGACAGAAAAGCCAGATTGAGAATAAAGCGCAATACTTACAATCGCAATTATAATCGAGGCGAATCTCAAAAAATTATCATGGGTGATCGCGCCAATTACCATTGGTGTAGCTAGTATAAATAAATATAACCCAAGAAATTCTAAAATATTATTAGCATAAATTAAATACTTTCTCACTAAAACTGGTTTATTTTTAGTTACTTCTACCCCAGCATTACTATAAATTGAAGCCGAAAAAATAAAACTAAATGTGCTAATAATAAGATAGAGTAATGGGATTTTAATGGTTGAATCAAACGATTGGTATTGGGCTATGAGTATCCCTGTAAAAAACAGTGCCACTGCACTCATAAAGGATGCAAATGTTACACCAACTGATATTTCCCAACTTATGCCGTCTCTATTCTGCATTTGTATTTATTAAAGCATAAGTTTTATAAACAAAAAAGTTTGTACTACTCTTCGCCTTGGAGTAAGCCATGAATATTACCGGCAGGGTCTTTAAACCATGCCATCTTCAGTGAACCTCGTTCTGCAATGCCTTTTTCATTGGTTTTCATATACTCATTATCATATTGTTCAAAACTGATTCCAGCTTTTGTTAAAGCGTCAACTTCTCGTTCAATATCATCGACTTTAAAATTCAATACTGTAAAAGTGGCCGGTTTGTGATCTTCTTTGGGATAAATATGAATCTTCTGACCACTCTTCGTAATTTTCAGTGCATAATCAGTCATCTCTGCACCGAGTTCAAACCCTAGTTTATTGACATAAAAATCTTTGGCAGCTGACATGTCGTCAACTGAAAAGCTTGTAAACACAAAGGCTTTATCCATTGTCGTACTCCGTTATAACTTCAGTATACACCCAGAGTAGTATTTACGTTGTTGGTACGCTGGCCGGTGCTACGGGCGGGGGCTGGGAACAAGTTGGAGACGTTGGAGTATTGGCAAATCTATCGCTGATCCAGCTGATAACTTGTGGGGCGGTTAGGCTCGGTATTTGTATGTGATTACCTTTGCTCAGCCACAATGAAGTCAGATTTGAATTAGCTTGACAAGCTGATTGAATATAAAGCGCTGTGGTATTTGGAAGCACAACTTTATCAGCTTCACTTTCTACTACCATCAGTGGCTGGGCCGAATTGAGTATTGGGGCAGATTGTTGAGCTGCCATATCTTTCCAAGCCGGAATACCAAGCGGATTTTGCGAAAAGAATTTTTGCCCAAATAAATTACGGATAAGCCCGGCGATGCTTGAGCGCTGAATACATTGATTGGCAATTTTTTTATAGTTATCCATCCCTGCAGTAGTTAAAACATCTTTGATATTCAGACTTGGATTTACATTGGGCCAAGAAACAACCACAAGCGGCCCTATCACCCAGTCAATAGCTGAGCCATACTGTTCGGTGAGTAGTGGTAATAGCTCAGCTGCTGGGGCTGAGGCCACTGTTCCTACAAGATGTAACTCCGGCGCATATGACTCAGCTTCATTGGCTGTAAACAATGCCGAGTTTCCCCCTTGAGAATGTCCCCAAACTGCAAAAGTAGTGCCCGCTTGCGCGTCCGCGATATTATGAGCCGCTCGGACACTATTTAAAACATCATGAGCCTCGTCGCCGCCAACGAGGTAGCCTTGCACCCCCGGGGTTCCGAATCCAGCATAATCAGTAGCTGTTACAACCCAGCCTTTTTGAAGCATAGTGTTTACCCAACTGATGTTGGAGACTGGATTGCTAGTTCGAGAGGGAGCGCAAGAATCTCCTAGGCCGAGCGTGCCATGAGCCCAAGCAACTACCGGACGTGGGGATCCAGCATTAGTATTATTGGGGATGAAAATCATTCCAGAAGAAAAAGTAACACTTCCATCAGCTCTCTGAGTACGATACAAAATGCGCTTGGCGCTACCATTTTCAACGCTCACTCCGAGCGGCTCCTGCCTAACTACCTCACCAATTGGCCCACTTAATGATAGCCCGGCCGTGTCATAAAATGGCTGCAATTTAGATTGCTGAGCAGAAGTCCTGATTTGAACAAAAATACTCCATAAAACAATCAGTAAAATAATTGCTAAAAAGCCAATTAGGCTAAATTTTAGAAATTTATGACGAGCAAAAAAATGTTTGGTTTTTTTAAGCTTGGTTTTTTTACGAGCCATACGTTGATTTTAGCATAAGTAGTATAAATCAATAGGCACTAGATATTTAACACCTATAGCAAGGTTAGCTGAGTCTGATTGCAGACTTTCCGTCATGTTTAATTTCTTTTTCTATTTTGCCATCTTTCATGGTGATAATGCGACGGCATCTGCTAGCCACTTCTGGGTTATGCGTCACAATGATAATTGTTTGGCCTTTTTTATTCAGCTTAGTGATAAGGCTCATGACTTCGGTTGACATCTTTGAATCAAGCTCACCAGTTAGTTCATCACCAAAAATTATTGCTGGATCATTGACAATCGATCGGGCTATCGCAACTCTTTGTCTTTGGCCACCAGATAGCTCATTAGAGGTATGGTGAATACGATCCGTAAGTCCGACCATTTCAAGTGCCTGTTTTGATATTTGCAGTCGGCGTCCATGGCTAATCCCGGCATATCGGAGCGGGAGCATCACATTTTCTAATGCAGTCATTGTCGGGATTAAATTAAATGATTGAAAAACAAAGCCAAGCTCTTTTGATCTGATACTCGGTAAGGAGCGAGGTTTTATCGCTGTGACATTTTTTCCGCGTAAGAAGATTTCCCCATTGGTTGGCTGATCTAGCAACCCTAACATATTCAGTAATGTTGATTTGCCACTGCCCGATGGGCCTACAATCGCAACGAGGTCTCCTTTCATGATTTCAAGATTTATATTATTAAGAGCGTGCACCACGGTTCCCCGATCTCTCGGCCGATGCTTAATTGGTTTGCCCGTAATAGAAGTGTAGCTTTTACCATACTTGCCATTAGCAAACAGCTCTTGCGCATTATATAGCTTTGTCTTAAGGCTTTCTGCTAACTTCACATCATTTTTCTCTACTGCGTTTTCATATTTCTTCTGAAGTTTTTCAATCGCCTTTTGGGCTTTGGTAGCATTTTTTCTTTTACCAATGATGTAAACTTTGGCGAGGTGATCTAGTTTTAAAATAACTTCCGACATTTTTCTATTCCTCCCGAATCGCCGATACAATATTAATTTTCACCGCGTGATAAGCTGGATAAATACCGGCCATAACTCCAAGTACAACAGAAAATACTATGGCAAATACACTCAATCTTGTGGTTAGCAGAAAAATAACATTTCCACTTTCTGCCATGGCTTTATTAAATGAAAAAACTACTAGCGCACCGAGAGCCCAGCCAATCAGTCCCCCAATCAGACCAATCATGCCTGCCTCAGCTAAGTATTCAAACAATATATTTCTCGTCTTAGCGCCAATTGCTTTTTTGATACCGATTTCTCTCATTCTTTCTGAGATAGACATGGTCATAGTATTTATGATCGATAATCCTCCCACAATTAAGGAAATGAGCGCCACGCCAATTAAGATTGCGTTAAAAATGCCAGTGGCGCTTGCTATTTGATCTTGAAAATCTTTCGGCCCAGTTGCCTTTACTCCTGGGACTTTTTGATTGATAAGTTTTGCGAGATCATCTGGGCTTACACCTGCTTTGGGATAGACGGTGAAGCCATTAACAATTTCATTCGGCTGGGTTTGGTTGCGCACGATCTCAGGTAAGGAACTGTGAAGAATTTGTTGAGCGTCTGGTAATGTCATCCAGACCTCATTGTCTGGCGCGGTTAATGTTTTGCTAATTATGCCAACAACTTCATATTGTTTACCACGAACAGTAACAAACCCACCGACTTTGGCATTCAGTTTTTTGACTAAATCTGCTCCGACAACAACCTTGCCTTGGTCATCTTTTGTTAGAGCTCTACCGTCACTATATGATATTTTGAAAGTTTCATAATCGCGGCCGTTAAAGTCCGAACCAATAATTGCTGGTGGTGGTCCAAAACTAACACTCGTACCTGACTCATTAAGATCTGCATAAGCTGTGGCTGAAACGACCGCTACACCATCAACTTTTTTCAAATCTTCTGCTTTGTTAATGTTCATCGGGGTAGGCGCAGAAGTTAGCGAAGAGCTACCGCTAATCGTAACCTTGTCAGAATAATATTGCGTGCCGCCATTAACAAGCTGGCTAATTTTTTCTGCCATTGATCCCATTACCGTAAAAGCAAAAATCCCAATAGTAATACCAAACACAGTGAGGACTGTGCGCGTTTTGCGCCGGAACATGTTTTTAATAATTTCTTTCATAAAGCCTTCTTTGTTTATCCTACCACAAAGCTAACTGCGCACTCGACTATTGTTTATCCAAATTTGAAATGTAAATGTAATGCCGTTTTCAGTTTTCGGGGGCGATTCAGATATCATTGTAAAGTTATCTTTGAATTCTGGAAAAAATTTTGTGCAATGAAAGTCTTTGTTTAGTTGGGTAAGATACAATTCATCTGCTAAATCAATAGTGCTAGCAAATAATGCCGCCCCTCCACCAACCCAAACATCATCTTGAGTATTTTTTAAGAACTCGCGAGCATCATTGACTAATTCAAATCCCGGTCGCAACTTTTCGTTTTTAGAACTTGCAACTAAATTGCGCCGCTCAGGTAGTGGGAGCTTTTGTTCTACATACCAGCCATACCCCATCATCACACTACTGTGAATTGTTTTGCTACGAAAATAGTTCACGTCAGTTGGAAGCTTGCCCTGCCAAGGGATACCGTGTTCGTTGGCGATTCCTTGCTTGCTGTCTATTGCTGCGATAAATCGAATCATTATCTTTAAGACTACCACAAAAAATAGGGCTAGATATAATAATCTAACCCATTATTGGACTAAGCTCGCGTTAGCCTTGGTGGTCCAAGTTGTACCGATGATCATCATCGATGTACTGGTCGTAGCGTCCGCGTTGATAGCCCGAAATGTCACCCGATTCGGTCAGCATCTCGACAATGGCTGAGAATAGCAGCAAAGCGATGGTTTGTACATCGAGCTTCTCCAGCTCCAGTGCACCGCCCTGCTCCCGATCGATCGCCACCATCAAGGTTTTGACCTTGAGAAGAACTTGTCGCAGGCAGCGAATAGCATCTTTCTTGGTGCCTGCTGCCGTGATTAGATCATCGATCAGGATGACCTCATCACCTGGCTTCCACTCGCCTGGCATAACTCCGGTGATCTGGCCGCTTGAGCCTTCACCTTTCTTCGTGAGTCGAACAATTTTGAGCTCGACCCCATCGCTGGCGGCGGCCTTGACCATGGCTTCACCGTAGGCCAGAGCCGCATTCGGGATCGGTGCAATGAAGCGAGCACTCAACCCCTTGGTCTTGTACTCTGCCCAAAGATGGCGGCCAATTTCATCGACCGTCTCCTGGCTCAACGTTCCCGAACCACCGTGTGTTGTGACATTGGGTGTTCTGAGACTGACGAAGTAGGCACTCAGTGGAGCATTTGGGTGCTCCCTGTGCTTGCGCAGTTCACGACCCGGCTCACCATGAGAAGCGAACCAGATGCAGCCATCGATGTAGATGGCCTGGGCGAGCTCCTGTCGAGTCTTCATCAGGTTGTCCTCCTTAGACTGCATCGAAGTACGGCTGCAAACGGCGACAGGTCTCTTCGTAAGCCCAAGCCGGACCGCGCTTGTTCTTGACCAACGACGAACCCATCACCAAGATGCGCCCACCGGCAGCGTAGGAAGCTTCTGGCGTGGTCGGATCGACCTGGTCTAGCGCGTCATCACCAGGCAAGCGCAAAGCCGGAGTGAGAAGCGTCAGCTTGTCGCCAACGTACTCATGGATGGCTTCCACAATTGCGGCCGAGACGATCAAGCCTGATGCTTCTGCGGCTATTGCATCCTCGGCAAACTCGATCATCTTGTCGAGCACCCTCACACCATAGGTGTGGATGCAAGCTTCGTCATCCATGCTGGAGGGCACCCCCATGACGAATACCAGCGAGTCGCCGGCATTCTCAACGGCGGCTCGCACTGCGTCGACTCCTGCCGCAGCACAAACGTTGAAGAGATCGACACCGTGCTTCTCACTCAGGACCCGCGCCGCTTCACCGACTGTACGCGAAATGTCGAACAGCTTGACGTCGGCGAAGAGCCGGAAGCCCATGCGCTTGACCAGGCTGTACGACGCTTCCTGACCAACGGCGTTGGCCAGTTGGTGGCCAACCTTGGCTACACCACATCCCGTCAGCTGGTCGAGAGCTTCTTCGGCTTCGGCCAACGTGTCGACATCGAGAGCCGGACAAATGGCATCGCCCGGAGTCTTGATTTCCCACATGGTTGTCATTTTCAGGTACTACTCCAATCGCCTAGGGTTAGTTCCCATCAGCTATGGTTGGTTGGCGTCAATCAAAACGACTGACTGGCCCGGATGGGTTGTTTTGATAATAAATGCTTTATAAGATAGCAGTCAAATAAAATACCTCCTTTGAGCTCAAAGGAGGTTAATGCTGGCCAATCATTTCTCGCCACTTTTTATCGGCTTGATTGACGATGCCATCAAGGCTGTGGGCAGCATCACTCAGGGAGAGGCTCCAAAATGGGGCTATCCCCACGAATAGCTTCGGATTCACAGAAGGATCTGTCGCAGTCACCAGACCTTGAAAGCGGGCCAAGTGTATCAGTGCCTGCGGCTCTGTGACCTTCAGCTGACGAGTGTTGCCTTTGCCGGTACCTATGCTACAAACTATTTGTTCAGAAAGGTGCCAAGGCGCTGGCCAAAATTCAGCTTCTGCTTCGAAGTACTGAGGCCACTCGCCTTGAAAACCTGACAGAGCTCTCGCCTCAAGCGGCTTAATCCCTCTGTCATGATCGGTTGTGTACCTATACAACAGATGATAGCCATTGAAGGCCATGTCATCCATCCAATAACCGAAGGCGTGGGC
The DNA here is from genome assembly GCA_964524615.1 of uncultured Candidatus Saccharibacteria bacterium. Taxonomy (GTDB): domain Bacteria; phylum Patescibacteriota; class Saccharimonadia; order CAILAD01; family JBBSBN01; genus CAZGCZ01. Next base: position 6,180 of record CAZGCZ010000058.1, on the reverse strand, counting down.
TTCTGCTCTGGTAACTGCACCAGGCGTAATATGCAAGCGAACTACGAGCTGTTGACGGCTCATTGCATTCAACAGCCAGTTAGTGTCTACCACAATTACCTCCAATCGCCTAGGCTGAATCTGCCATCAGCTATGGTTTGTCAAAGATGGAGTGATATTAGCACTTATTGAGCTAGATTACTAGCAAAATTTATAGATGGCGCAATTGCTTTAGTGCACTACGCCATAGAACATGACAAGCAGATGATAGACAATATAGGCTGGCCATACCATCGACTTAAGAAGCCCTGTTACAACTGCTCCAAATCCATTGGCCGCTTGCCACCAGTAGACGAGCGAACCAATGAAACCAACAAAGTAGAGCGCTCCGGCAGAGCCATGATAAGCATTCGAGCTTGGTTTATTTTTGCAATCTTTCATCCATTTTTTCCACTCTTCAGAATCGCCAAAATTTGCTTTGATTTCTATTTCTGGATTGTGAGATTTTGCTTTAGGCATGATTATTCCTCTTATACCTTTATAATAGCAAAAAAATAAGCCAATTTAATTTGTGTTTTAGGATTTTCCCAAAATAACCGAATATAAGAACAAATAAAAAGACCTTTTCAGGTCTTAGCATTTGAACTGTTCCTCGGCCCCCTTTCGAGGGCCGAGGAACGTAGAAGTGTCACATTCAGACGCGAATGGCGATGCAGGCGATCCTTCGAGGAACACCTGCCCGAGTACCAGCACCGCAGACGTAGGTACCAGAGCGTACCCAGCGACCAATCCACCAAGTGTGCTGGTTGGCCCCGTTCCAAGTCTGGTAGAAGCCGTCGCCCCAGGTTTCGAGAAAGGCCGCACCAAAACCGGTGTACACCTGCACGTAACCCACCCACTGGGTGTGATTGCTGTAGTTCTTGCCGCCTGTGTCGACATTGATGCAAACCACCAAGCTGGCACAGGCGCTCACGGAGGCAGAGGCTGGCGGCGCCGTTGCGACAGACGAAGCTTCCATCGGCATCACCAACATTGCCAGGCCAATCAGAGCAACCCAGACCTTTTTCATGACACCTTCTCTCAACGTACTCACCAGTGCACTTGTTGCGCGCTGTCTTGTACGAAGCAGTCTAACAATGATATCTTATTTTGTCAATTCTATAAGCATAAGTGTTAAACTAGTTACATGAAATGGCAAGACATCGTAATCTCAATAGCCCAAATATTCTCAATAATTGCCTTAATCCCCTCCATTCGCAGCAAAGACAAGCCAGCTAAAACAACCAGTCTCATTGCCATGATATGCGTACTTGCTATCACTATTTGTTTATTTACACTTCAACTTTGGCTTGGCTCGTTTACTGCTTTTCTGATCGCAGTGTGTTGGGGAATTTTATATATTCAGAAGCGTAAAAAACCGTAGTTTGGAAGTCATTTTAGCGATGAGGACAACCTGCCCAGCAACAAGGGCGACGCTTACCTTCTATTAACTCATCGCGCGTCCGCTTCACATGGTTTTTTCTGGTTTCAGGTTTTTTATTGGTGATAGTCCAGCAAATCCATTCATTTCGAGCAAGAGGTGTAATATCATCCCAAGCCGCTAGCGCTTTGGGTGAAGCAACAAGTGCTTTTCGTAAGTCATCGGGTATTTTATGGACTGTGCCAGATTTAACTACTTGATTCATGGCTCTATCATACCAAAAAAGACCATATTAGGTCTTAGGTAGTGAGGTAATAAAATAGCGGCCTATGATTAGACCGCTTAGTCTGCTGCCCAGGCATCATGCCACTGCCCGTCTGGCCCTAGTACGAAGCCATTGTCGCGCAGCCTAGCTGCAATGATGTCAGGATGTTCCACCCTCATGTGTTCAGATTGTGCCTTGAAGTCCTCTTCATCAAGCTGTGTATCGCACCCAGGGCATTGAATGGTTGCCACAGTGGAATCCTTAGCTTTACTCAAGGAGCTGGCAAGTAGATATCACAGAGCCATTTGTTGCCTTCGGTGTTTTTACCCAAGTCAGACTTGAGTCTTGTTCGAGGATTGCCTTCGCTCAAGTAATCGTCGAGTGATGCAATTTGCTTGACCATGTACAGGTCTCGGCAGAAGTACCAATCCCCGACGGCTGGCAGCCAGGCAGCCTGCATTGACCTATCAGCCGCGCAGGCTTCCAGGTGCTCTTGGGTAAGCCATGCGGGAGCAGTATCTACTCCCTTGGAGACTCTGAGCAGGAGTATATCGGTCATTGACATAAATTACCTCCTTGGGAAATTACAAAGACCGCAGCCAATTGACAATTGCATCTCTGAACAAGACTGCCAAGCTCACGAGCACCATTCCAATGACAATGTAGCCAATGGCATTCTCAAGCGAGACTTGTTGCGAACCCTCGTAGAGCGCTACGATGGCCACAATGGCCACTACACCGCTCAGCCAAATAACAGCTAGAGTCAGTGCTTCGTACTTGCCCAAGCGCAGCTCATGTTGAGCCACCACTTCTTCTGACGGAACTTCCATGACTCCTCCAGAATCTAGGATGAATAAAGTAAACCATTAAACTAGATGTATGTCAATATGAGATTAGAATTATTCTTATATATAAAAATTGAGACTGCCTCCGTATAAACAGCCTCAACTATTATATATTCATTTTATATTGTTACGCTATGGCTGGTGCCCCATAATTCCCCCTCTATTACCTAGCATTACTATATGGTTTTTGATAAATAAAGTCTGTTAGATATCTCACAAATAGCAATTTTAGTAAAAGGTAGTTAAAGCAAGGACTGATTTATAATCAACTTGCCTTGCTGTACTTTTAGGGTACCCTTTTTCTTAAGTTCTTGAACCTGCAATGAAACTGTTTCGCGTGTTAAACCCGTCATATCGGCCATATCTTGTTGTGTAATTACTAAATCAGTTTGAAAAACATGCGGTTTCACTTCCTGACCACAAACCCGAATAAGATATTGCAAGAGGAATGTTAATTTATTGTTAGCGTTCTTGCTCTCGATGATTTCCAACTGGCGCACTAAGTCGCCTGATAATTCGATAGTATAGGAAAGCACCAATTGAGCCACTTCAGTATTATTTGCGAGAAGTTTACGAAATTGAGATAGAGGGATAGCCAATACCTCTGTGTCGACCATTGTTTCATAATAATAACTGATCTGAAAATGAGAGTTTTCGAGTATACCTGGATAAATTGGGAATCCTGTGCGTGGAGAAAAAATCATGAGTGTTCTGGTCTCTCCTGCATCGCTGAGCGTATACATTTTCACATATCCAGATCGAACGTAATAAATTGCTTTCAAAATATCGCCGTCCTGCAAAATAACTTGCCCTTTTCGGTAATTTCTAACAACCGAATCACCGAAAAACTGCTCAATTTTGCGTAATGGCATAATTTTATGCTATCACAACAAAAAGCTATTTGATATAAACGACCTTTGGTTAGATCGGTGTTCCTTCTCTACCGAATAGCCTATTTGGCTTTTACTTTGAAAATATCTGCCTTCAAGTGTTGGGGCTTAGATTCAAGCGTATCAAGCAGTTCTTGAGCATCATCTGAATCAGCAATTAATCGATCGCCCCATAAGTGAGCATCTTCTTTGCTGATTAACCAGGCTTGCGTATCCCATGTGCCGGTAATACGACTGCATGCCACCCGTTCAATATGTCCATCCTTACCGATATCTTGGGTGCGGAAGCTGATAAATTCCTCCTTTGGCCGCACGATTATTCGATAAAAATTGCCCTTGCCGCTGCTTCCTGGATTTGCCCGTTGTCGTGTTTTTGGTTGGGCTTTTTTGGTATTTTTTACTTTTTGTTTTACAACTTTGCGTGGTTTCGTTATAACCATAGCTCCCCCTTACGCTAATAAAATATCATCTATCAAATGATATTTCTGTTAGAAACCTCACATTTATCGAATAATTTGCGATGCAAATACCTAAGACTTGCCGTTGAGGTATTTACCCGCAATACTGAGAGCAAAAGAAGATAGGATAATAAACACGTTTATAAAAAGAAGTCTTATGAATACTTGGGTTAAAGTAGTATCTGGTTTATTTGGACCTGGAGCTGTTAGCACTGTTAATATCCCCACAATACCAAACGTGATAGAGGCATAGATAAATACTCGTGTAGCTATTTTTTGCATGTTTCTAGTATACCAAAGAAAAGCCCTCGATTTCTCGAGGGTTAAATTAAGAACAGCGCGTAGCTATTCGAGGTCTTCTGCTTTGGCGTAGCGATCGATGTTGTACATACCATACGAAGATCCATCGTCAGTACGTACGGTCCAGCTTCGAGGTGTACGTGAAGCGCCCTCAGCACTGTTACTGGTAATGAGTTTCTATTGCCCATTGACCTTCACGAAGTCACCTGCTCCAACGTCAGTCACCGATCGATTGGGAGCATCCGGCTTGAGTCGTTTGGACATGACTTTACTCCTATGTCCAGTAAATCATCGGGGAACGTACTGCGCGTGCCAATCGTTTGACTCTTGATCCAAAGCCACTGCAAGGGCTCCTACAAATATCACCCCTAGTAGCATGGCACCGATGATCAATTTCTTTTTGGTCATTTCATCACCCTTCCTCGGCAATGTGTGTCCCTGCTGGTTCGTCATCATCCCCTTCTTCGTCGTCAGAGTCGTCCGAACCTCCTCCGAAGAAGCCGATTAGGAAGAACAAACCGATAACGATGATAAAGGGCATGAAGGCAAAGAGCAGCCCGCGATTGAATGCATCTTGGCCGTTTTCACCAGCCATTGTCTGCCCCACTGCAATTGCAACTCCTCCTACAATGAAGAGCACAACAACAGAAAAGGCCATTCTTACCAGCATTCGAGTATCTGAATCGCTCACAGTCTCCTCCACATGCTTGGTGCTTCATCCCAGCAAATAAGCGAAAATGATATTTATTTATACCATTAAAAGGAGTAGAATGGAAGCCCTTCTCAGGTCTTAAGAATAAGTACTATAGCTCCGGATGGTAATTGATGTTAGAACTATTCTCAATGTACCTTAGCCGCACTTTGGTGTTTTTCAGTATATTTTTCAAAATTTACCTCTTCAATTTTGTACCAAACAGAGTGATCTGTTGAAACGGGCCTTAGTACAGCACAGATATATTCTGCATATTTTTTAGCGTTGCCTTTGCCCTGATAACGATAAATCCCGAGATAGTCTTTCGTATTAGGTTCAACCATCCAAAATTTTGTTTTAAAACCTTGGAATCCAACCCAAATTGGAGTATCGAGTACACACAAACACTGAAAGAGCCAATGCATAAGTCTACTGCCGCGAATGAGCTTGAGCCGAAACCCAATCACCAGCGTGCATTCATTCTCGCCATACTCTTTGTCTGAAACCGTCTCGCGGAAAACTGCATATGTTTTGCCGTCGCTAACTGTGTACCTGTTCCCCAAATGTTGCTTGTTTGTATGCAGAGACCAAGAAACAATTAGCATAAGGAAATATATGGTGCTATCCCAAGACTGTCTTAGTGTAGTCATTAAAAATAATCCTTAAGCATATATTATCAAAAAATCTTCTCAGGCCTTAAACATAAGTACCATGACTCTAGCTAGGAAATCAGACAGTGCTCCGACTACCATTTGGCTGGATTACCCACCAATAGCCACCATAGGATTTGATGTTATGACATTTTACTTCGCCAGGCCCTTCATGTGCGTAGTAATATAACGGGTGATCATTGTAAGTAACTTGGGTTGTGCCGTCAGTGCGCTTAGTCGTGCCGAGCAAGCTACTGTTGACCTCGCCGGCTGCTCGTGGAGCCGCATCAGTCAATACTGGCGGCCACTCTTCAGCGCAACTATTGTAGCATTCAGCTTTCTGTGACTTCTCTACCTCCCAAATATAAATAGCTTGCTTCTTGTCGTTGAATAGCATTGTGCCAAACTCGCTACCACTCGATGTAATGACTGTTCCTGTGGCTGACGATGATCCTGATTCCGGATCTACAGCATTATTCGATAGATTTTTATCATTTACTGAACTTATGCCCTCGTTGGTTGCAGATGAATTATTGTCTTTTCGCACGTTGCCTAAAATAAGGATAAGCAAAACAACTACAATAACACCAATAATGACGAGGATCACTTTTCTGTTGATCTTCCTCGTCACTGCCAGTGGTTTGTTTTTACTAAGTTTTGGCATAATTTCACCTACTCTCCA
>CAZGCZ010000057.1:0-2025 GCA_964524615.1 uncultured Candidatus Saccharibacteria bacterium | reverse complement strand
AAATATAATTGGTTTGTTCGTTAGTACCACATGAGAGAGGGTAAGAAAAAAATGAAGACATTTACTGGCCGACTTCCCTATGTGAAAGATCTTGAGCAGCAATTAGAGCATACCAAAAAAGAAAATCTTGCACTCAAGCAAGAAGTCTTGGATTTGCAAAAATACAAGACATGGGCTCCTCCTGGCCATTTTTATTCTCCCATAGCAGACCTAGATGGCATTAAAAAAAGAAAAAAAGAAATTTTTAGAACGCCTCAATCGTATGAAGAAATTGAAGGTGTAGATTTTAATACAGAATACCAGCAGCAACTGCTTCGAGAGCTTGCTAAGCACAGCAAGGGTCTAAATTTTAAGCCTCAAGCCGACTCAAAGCACCGCTATTATTTTGAAAACCCGGCTTTTTCATATGGCGACGGCACTTTTCTTTATTCAATGCTGCGCCACTCACAACCAAACCAAATAATTGAAGTTGGTTCGGGCTTTTCTTCTGCTCTCACACTAGACGTGAATGAGCTTTTCTTAAATAACGGGACCAAAATAACTTTTATAGAGCCTTATCCAGAACTTTTACTTTCACTGATGAAGAAAGAAGACCAAGTAAAACATACGATTATTAATAGTGACCTTCAGCAGGTGCCCAAAGATATTTTTCAGGAACTTAATAGCAAAGACATTCTATTTATTGACTCGACACATGTCTCGAAAGTCGGAAGCGATGTAAACTATCTGTTTTTTGAAATTTTGCCAAAACTAAAGCCCGGAGTCATTATTCATTTTCATGACATTTTTTATCCCTTTGAATATTTGCAAGAATGGATTGAAGAGGGCAGAGCTTGGAATGAAATTTATTTGCTTAGAGCTTTTTTGCAGTACAATCCATGCTTCAAAATAGTGCTCTGGCCAAATTTCATATACAAACTCGAATCTGATTTTATCGACAAAACATGGCCGCACTATGCCAAAAACCCAGGGGGCAGTATCTGGCTTGAAAAAGTACAATAAAATACATAAGAACACTCTGCAATGGTTTGATAAGTACGCTTGGCTTGGCGTAATAATATTTGTTGGTGGCTACATTGCGTTTGCGGCTTATAATTTATCCAAGCCAGGCCTGCAGTACGATGAAGCAAATTTTATCAATATCGCAACAGGGGCTAAGTACTATGATGCATTTGCTCATCGAATTTTTGGCATTCCAGCCTTAGTACTACCATATATTAGCGCACTGAAATCATATCTCTATTGGCCAATTTTTCATTTATTTGGAGTGTCAATTTACAGTATTAGACTGCCTGTTATTTTGTTAACAGCCACAGCCTTGGTGATATTTTGGTTGGTTATGAGACAACGTCTTGGCAATAGATTAGGACTATTTATGTTAGCACTACTTGCTTTGGACACGACGTTAATTGGTATGACTCGGCTTGATGTTGGACCAAACGCGATAGAGTTTGCGGCTAAATGCGTTAGTCTTTTTTTCTTTTTTAGACTCATTAAGAAAAAAGATATTATGTCAGTTATCTGTCTTATTTTAGTACTCGGGCTAGGACTTATTAATAAATTAAACTTTATTTGGTACATCAACGCGCTTGGTTTGGCGGCTTTAGTCGTGCATTGGGCAGATATCAAACAGTTTCTTAGTTTAAAGAAAGATCATTGGTTACGCATTGGCTTGTTGTTTGGTGGCTTAGCTGTGCTCTACGGGACTTATTTACTTTTTTCTTGGCACTTTCATCTGACTGGATCATTATCTATTCAAGCCTTGATGGACAATCTAAAGCATGTAAAATTTTACACTTCTCAGACTATCACCGGCCAGTTCTTCTTTAGTTATTTATTTGGCAGCTTATCCTCACCGCTCTATACAGCCTATCTTGCTCTGGTTTGTCTTAGTTTGCTGGGCGGGGGATTGGCCTTTGCGCGCGACTTATGGCTGAAGCGAAAAAAAGACTCAGTTCATAAGTTATACTGGCTGTCTTTAATTATTGTTGTGACAACAATTGTTCAAGCACTCGTTACGCAACA
>CAZGCZ010000056.1:0-1834 GCA_964524615.1 uncultured Candidatus Saccharibacteria bacterium | reverse complement strand
TATATCCGGGGCTATGGTTCGCACCACACACTTAACCGGGTTGTTTACCGACCTAGGCATTGAGTTATCACAGTTATTCTTTTACCGCGAACCTGATAAAAGGACGCAGCTTTTATCTTCTATTTCCCTACGCTTAACTATTATCTTTTTCTTTTTCCTGGGTGGGGTAACTGGCGGTGTGTTTTATGTGCGGTTGCATTTGTATGTGTTGCTTATAGCTACAGGTATATTGGCGGCTGCCCTGGTGTATAATGTGGTTCAGGGAAGCGTGAAAGAGGATTAGAACCACCGTTTTCACCTCCAGCGGCTTCGCATACGCGTCAAGCTAAGGGGATAAAAAACAGTTTAAAAGAGCCTCCTTGTTAATTCTATCACGTCGTTTATCATAGGGGCAATAGTATGCGATTTCTTTTTTTAGCAGATGTGGTGGTTGGATTAGCCAATGGATACTCTTCGATTTGATTAGCATTGCAATCCTACTCACGCTTAAGTGGCATCCTGTCTTATCATAAATTTGCCATCGCAATGGTATATAAATAAGCATTTGGAACCAAGCGATATAGATTAGTATAAGGTATAGAATGCTTTCAATTCGTTCGGTATTTATGCGTGCCTCGGGTATCAATTGTTCCAGTTTAAAACCGCTTTTCCAGCTTTTAAAGAGTGTTTCAATACTCCAACGTAAACGGTATGCCTGTGCTACTTCTTTATAACTCCATTTGGTTGATTCTACATTGGTAATAAAGATTACATAGCCCAGAAGATGATAGTATTGTTTATCGTGGTTTAACCTATAGTCCCTATCCTTTTTTGCTTTTCGCCTCCGCTCATTGGTTTGTTGGCAGGATAGCTTTACTGCCACTAAACGGACCCTGGCTTTATGCTTTTTTCCACACAATACTTCGCAATCCACCCATGCTTTTCCTCTTAATAATGCTGATAGCGGAACCTCTTTTTCATTTTCTACCGAGTATAGTTTTACACCATATTTCCATCGACTTAAGAAGTAAATCTTAGCTTTTGATAGTTCATCGAATACATCCAAAACAAAATATCCCAGATCTCTTATTACTAAATCCCCGGCACTCGCTATCTGAAAAATATTTTTAGACAAATATTGTTCATTGACAGTAAAACTGCTCCATTCCATTAATGCACACAGCCCGCTTACTGCATTCATAACAATGTTCAGTTTAGCAACAGATTTCTGTTTGCCCATGGACACATTCCCTTTAAATTTTTCAATCAATACATCCGGCAAGTGAAAGGTAGTGCTGTCTTGTATCCATACATTCCTGAAGTGCCTGAACAACCGTTGCTTAGTCTTTGTTTTTACCTGTTGGCCCAGCACTTCCTTTAAAAGCGATTTCACTGTTGCTACCCAAGCTTTATTCATTCGGCTGAATATCGCTTGTTTGCTTACCGGTTTACCAATAATAGTACTTAATGCATGCGCCCATGACCAGTAACTTTTACTGCCCTCACTTACCATTAACATGAAAGCCGTTAGCAGTAAATGGGCCTTTATCTTACCCCGCTTACGCAGTTCAAATCCACATTCTTTGGAGACTTGTGTTATTTTTTTCTTTGATAGTGTGCCTATCGTTTTTTACTTTCACACCGGGAAGATTGCTTTGTTTTCATATGTGCCAACATTGAAAAATTATCAAAACAAATCTTCCCACTTTTTATTTCCATCCTCTTCTTTTCACTATCAAACATTTACATCCCTTTTTTGTCCTCTTAAGTTGACGCGTATGCGAATCATCGGGAGATTATACAGATTGAACAGATTGGCAAAGCGTTTTACACGACTTTTGCCTTTTACTGGTCA
>CAZGCZ010000055.1:0-6413 GCA_964524615.1 uncultured Candidatus Saccharibacteria bacterium | reverse complement strand
ACCAGTTGCAGTCTCAATTGTTTTCTTAACCGCACTCTTAAAAACTCTCGGCACAACATAACGACTGACCACATACCCACCTATTCCTAATAGAACAATAATGACAAGAACTATGATCAGAACTTTGCCCCCACTTCCCTTTTTTGCTGGAGTTTCTGGAGGAGTCGCTTGGCTCGTCGGAGGTTGGGCAGACTTAGCAACCTCAGCCTTAGGCTCAGGTTGCTTATCCGGACTTTCTGTTGGCTTTGGCTCTGAAGAGCTTGAAACCTTTTTGATATCCATCTATTTGATGAGTTCGATACCGCCAATAACTGGTAGAGGCTTCATTTGTCCACCAGCGGCGTTGATGATACCCATAATTGCAAGTACCAGCACAAGAATCCAACCCACAAAACCAATGATCCAACCAATTACTGGGATCAGCCAGACGAACCATAGCACGACTTCAAAGATGAATAGTACTAAGCCCTGGTTAGCATGAAAGCGAGCAAATTTAGTTTTGCTAGCAAGCATTGGTACAAGCCACAAAATTCCGATGTAAGCTAGCACTCCAAAAAGTTTGTCATTTGAGTCACTGCTCGAAGCAGTTGTTGCTGGTTTAGTTTCTGTGTCCATGAATATAATTCCTTTCTAAATGGTTATGGTTATATACTTTACCCCAATAGTAATATGGACACTAAAAAGTTGCAAGTAAGAAAGATTTTGACTAACCAATATTTATAGTTTGTGTTGGGAAATAATTGCCTGGGCAATCGTGGTGACAACTCTCTTATCAAACACGGAAGGGATGATTTTTGTACGGGTTGGTTTTTTCACCAAAGCCGCCAAATTATATGCAGCAGTTAGTTTCATTTCATCTGTAATTTTCCTGACCCCGCTAGCAAGCAACCCCTTAAACAAACCTGGAAAAATTAATACATTATTGATTTGGTTAGGGAAATCACTCCGTCCTGTTGCTATAATATATGCCCCAGCCGCACGAGCTTGATCTGGCATAATTTCTGGCACTGGATTTGCCATCGCAAAAACAATTGACTGAGCATTCATGCTGCGAATGTGCTGTTGAGAAACAATCCCTGCTTGAGATAAGCCAATCACGACATCGGCTCCTAAAAGAGCATCCTCCATATCGCCATTGATATTTTTTGGATTTGTAATCGCAACCAGAGATTTTTTATCTTTGTCTAAATCCTGCCGGTTTTTTGACAATATACCTTTGCTATCAAGCACAAGAATATTTCTAAACCCATCTTTTGCAAGTAGTTTTGCTGTGCCATTGCCGGCTGCACCAGCACCGATTATAACAATCCTGGCAGTTTTATCTTTTTTTACTACCTTCAACGCATTAATTAAGCCAGCTAGAATCACAATTGCGGTAGCTTGTTGATCATCATGCACTACCGGAATATTGAGCTTTTTCGACAAAGTCTGCTCAATTTCAAAGCACTTGGGAGCCGCAATATCCTCTAAGTTTATACCTCCAAAAACAGGAGCAATATGGATAATGGTTTCAATAATTTCAGCCGTATTTTGAGTATCAAGCACAATTGGCCAAGCATTTATATTAGCTAACTCAGCAAATAATAGTGCTTTGCCTTCCATGACCGGGATGGCAGCCTCTGGTCCAACATTACCTAATCCCAATACTGCTGATCCATCTGAGATCACGGCTACTGTATTAGCCTTAGTCGTGTATTCACGCGCTAAAGAAGGGTCATTGGCTAAAACACTTGAAACAGTTCCAACACCAGGCGTGTAAAGAACTGCCAAATCCAAGTCGTTTTTAAGAGGAGTTTTGGAAATTACTCGAAGCTTGCCTTTATGTTTTTTATGTAACTGAAGAGATTTTTTACCAAGATTAGACATGCTATCTATTGTATTGGCTGTAGCGACTTCCTACAATGCAAAATTATCAAAGATTAGTTTTGCTGTGCCAAGTGCCGTACCATTATGGATTTTTTGACGAGTTATTGTTACCTGATTGAGATTAGCTTGAGTTTGCAAGATAAAATCATTTTGGCTAATACCGCCATCAACTACGACGTTTTTCGTCGGATAATGCCGAAACAGCTCACTTAGCAATGGCTGGGTTTCCTGCGCTAAACTAAGCATGACCGGAGAAATATCTTTATGAGCATTAAGAAGAGGTGAAACACGAGCTGCCGCATTATCAGTAATTTTAGCTTCAAGTGCGTAGATTGGACGGCTTTTTTCACCGACGGCCAAAGTTGTCATAAAATGATCAATCAACTCAAAGGTCGGACCAATAATTTGCATAACAAAAATGCCCGTACCATAGGTAATTTTTGCAGTGCCTTGAGTTAGCCCTGCCCCATACAAACTAGCTTGTTGGTCGCCAATTAGCGCAAAAAGCTCTAATTCCTTACTAAAAATGCCTCGCTTTGTTACGCCAACACGACTAGCGCTAGGAATGACTTTCGGTAAATATTCTAACTTAACATCAAAAAGCTTTAGCAGTTCTTGATCCCATGATTTATTCTGAATGTCAAACAGCATCGTTCTAGAAGCATTGGTAAAGTCAGTCACAAATGTATTACAGAATTTATACGCTAACCAGCTATCAAGCGTTCCTATTGCTAATTGTTGAGTATTTTTAATAGTGTCTTGTCTAAGCAACCAGTTAATTTTCGACGCTGAGCTATAGGGCGTCAAAAACAGTCCTGTTTTTTGACGAATCAATGGTTCATGACCCTGGTTGCTAAGTTGATCACAATAGTTTTTTGTCCGCTGGTCCTGCCACAAAATAGCTGGATAAAGTACTTGTCCGTTTGTTTTATCCCACGCTACAACAGTTTCTCTTTGATTCGTGATGCCAAAGCCAGCAAGTTCCCAAGATTCCAATGCTTTTTGTAGAAGGCTTTTGCATATTAAAAAAATTTCCTCAGGATCTTGTTCTCGCCAACCTATTTGCGGTTGATTTGTGGCAATCGTTTGCTGCCAAACTTCGTGCATTTTTAATTCTTTATCAAATAGCAATAATTTGATGTTGGTCGTGCCAACATCGAGTACTGCAACAATCTGTGATTCAGTCGAGGATTTCATTAAGCAATTTTGGCGAGGCGCCATAATTAATAATGTGATCAAGTAATTGTAAAATTGTAAAATCCTGAACACTGAGTTTTTGATGAATTTGGCCAAGCGCGTGCACCCCTTCCCCGCCTATGCCATCGGCCGTTAGGCCGGCCGCCAAAGATTTACCAATTCGATGATTGTATGACAACTCGCTCCACCCAGTTGCCAATAAGTCCCCTAGTCCGGCATAGCTTGTAATAAAGGTTTCATCAGCCTGGAAATGATGCATGATTTCTTTCATTTCATTAAGCACCATGACAGCTAAAGCTCCTTTACTATTCGCCCCGAGACCAAGACCATCGTGAATACCGAAAGCTAGTGCATAGATATTTTTTAAAACAGCACAAAGGGCGGTGCTTTTTAAGTCGTCAGTAGCCCTAAGAATAATCCCAGCTCGACTACAGTCACTCGCCATACTACCAGCGCATTCTGAACGACTTAGGGCAAACATGGCATAGCCGTGTCGTCCGGCCTGGACTTCATCAGCAAGCATCGGCCCATCCATTAAGCCAAAGCAATTTCTGTCAGCAAATTGCTCTGCCAACATCTCATCAACTCTTATAAAGTCATCCCCAACTCCCTTGGCAACCGAAATAATAACATGATTGTCTTGAATATATGAAGCAAGCTCTTCTAAAATTCCAGGGTGAAGCCAAGATGGTAAGCATATAATGATGTGGGTAGCTTGTTTGGTGAATTGATTGAGGGTTGGTACAGAACAACGGGATTTTTCTTTGTCCCAAAAAACCACCGGTGCACCAGTTTTTTGTAAAGACGAGCCAATAGCAGAGCCAATGGCACCTGCACCAAAAATTCCATAGCTGTTTGAACTTACTTTGTCCATAACACTTATGGTATCTAATTTTTGAGAGTCTGTCAGTTTATTTTATAAAATTAAGATAAGGGCGAATGAACCTACAATGGCTGCTAACCAACTTGCAGCAGCAATTGCAGTTAATTGATCCTCACGATTCTCTACTTCACGCAAATTGCGCCCAACTAAAACGTAGCCGCCGTCAAAATGCTTAACTACTGTTGCAATTCGCACATTATTTTGTGGCTGCCAGGTTAATTGATTCATATCATTGTCACGCGCATAATCTAAAACTCCGGTTGGCACTGTTGGGGTAACACCATCTAAGGCCGCCGTAGACGCAACCACTTTGCCGGCATTATCATAAACAATTACGAATGGTGCTAAGGAATTCGCAATGTTAATTTTTGCATTTGGTACCGCTACAGAGGCGGGTGTGCCAGCAGCCAATAATGCCGAGGTATCCTCTGCGATTTGAGCTTGAGGGTCATTAGCGCTTTGTCGGTAAATCTGTTGAGCTGCAGCGTAGATAAATAAAGAAAGCACCGTAGCAACAAAAGCTATTGGTAGCCATATTGCAAGTATGGCGCGGTTTGGTTTTTTTGATATATGAAACATTCTGGCTCTATTATAGCAAATTGTGTTTATCTAATCGGCAGCGCAGCCCCCAGTGCCAACACTAGGATCATTTGTATGAACTTGGCTGAGGACGGAACTTATTTGATCAGCTGTCAAAGCGTAGCCTGTATTACTTTGATTTTGAGAACGCGCAAAAACCAATCCAGTAACGGAGCCATCATTGAGCACTAGTGGCCCTCCAGAATTTCCAGGTTCTACATCCGAAGCTAAAATATAAATACTGCGGTGAACAAAATTTGTGTCATAAATATTCCTACCCAAAGCTGTGACACGATCAAGCACAGAAGCACTCACTGCCGTAAAGGAACCTCCATTGGGATAGCCAAGCACAGCAGCACTTGTGCCGCGTGCCTGTGAGCTAGTGTTAAGTTTTAGTGTCCCTCCGTAAAGATTCCCCGTACGAAGGATTGCCACATCCAGATCAGGGTCAAAGTAGATAGGAGTGGCATCATGTGTACCATTGCGATCGCGAACCGTCGGATGAGCAACACCAGCTACCACATGGGCGTTAGTCACTACTAAGCCTGGGCCGGCTACAAAACCCGATCCTTCTAGAATCCCTCCACAGCCAAAACCCGTTATTTTAACAACAGAAGGACCATCTTTTGCCGCTATAGCCCCAAGCTCTGCCGTAGTGGTTGAGGTGCTTAAAGGGCTAGCCTGGGGTTCTGGACCAGAAAAAACTTGCGGCAAACGGGCATCGCCTAAAAACTGCTGAATTCTCGTGATTTGAGGCGGGTTTGAACCAAGTGTCTTATCTAGCGTGCGGACTATCAATGAGCCCTGTATTTGCCTTGACAGATATTTTGAGGGACCTAGCCGAAACGCTGCAGCTGCAAGCCAAATACTTACAATAATTAAAACAAATCCAACCACGGCTCCAAGCATACGATTGACCCACGAGATTGATGGGCTTGGGTTTAAAGAACCACTAGTACTATTGCCAATGGCCTCAAAAATACTACTAATAGCAAGTACAAACAGAATAAATAGTGCCAGCCCAACGATTAGCTTCATTGTATTAGTAGAAACGTATGGTGCTACAAATGGAATTAGAAAAATAGATAGATAAATGCCAATGACAATTCCAACCAACCAAAAAACTTGCCGCAATGCACCAATGCGCGCACCTCTAAAAACAGCCAGAACCAAAAGTAGTAATATCACTAAATCAAGTATATTCATATGTAGTTATTATAACTCTCTTGAGTACAATTAAGCAGTTTGCCCGCGCTGTAAAGACTCCTTATACTAAATGATATGAGTCAATCTTATGATCATCTGATTAATGCTAGCGATATCACCGACATCAGAGATGTTTTGGTTGGCCTGGAATTATTAGAAAAAAAATTGCCAAACACTGTACTGAGAACGTTTGCGCCCTTTAACCGCGCCTATATTGTTGTAACCCAGACCATTGAAAACGCCATGCAAGAACAGTATTTCAGCGATAATAATGCCGTAGACCAGTTATGTGTAGATTTCGCCCAGTATTATTTTGAAGCACTCAACAGCTATGTACGCCACTCTCAACTACCGGCTGTCTGGCGTCACCTATCTCCTCAATCAACAATTCACCATATAGCGTTTTTGTCATTATTATATGGTGCCAGTGCGCACATTAATGGCGATCTACCGCAAGCCTTACGTACCTCTCATATAAGCAAAAATGATTACTATGCAATTGATACATTACTTCACGAAGCTAGTACGCGCATCTTAAACGTTTTTGAGGAATCAAACTTTGCACTAAATTTTTTAAAAAAACGGAGTCGTTTTTTTTAACCACGTCCAATTATTATTCATCTTATTTTTTTGGGGCCTAGTTCATGGAATAAAAATTTAAAATGGGAAATAAAAAAGGAGC
>CAZGCZ010000054.1:0-11343 GCA_964524615.1 uncultured Candidatus Saccharibacteria bacterium | reverse complement strand
AAAATCCATGATTTTTGCTGAATTTACTAGCCTTTGCCAATGGTCCCGAGTTCTAAAAAGATACACTTGATCATTTTTATCGCCACAGTTAGCTGAGATTACCGTATACACAGACAGTCCATACATAAACGGCGAGCTGGCAACTGAAAGATTAGCTTTTTCAAATGGTATAAACTCATCACGAAAATAGGCTTGAGTCTTGTTTACATCAAAATCTTTCATCGATTGATTATTATACTCCAAAGGCCTTCTTTTTCTTATGTTTCCAGGCGCTCGATTGCCGTACCAAAACTCGCTCTGGCTTTAATCGTGTCGCCAGCAGTAGGCTACTAACCTCCTCAGTGAAAACACCGTTTTGGCTGCCTTTTACTAGTACAACATCATCTGAGTGAAGCTGGGATTTCACAAATTCTCCGGCTTTATAAGGAGAATCGAAGCTATGTATGTTCTTTTGATTAAGACCAGCGGCCTGGGCAGCAGGAGCTAAAAACTCGGCAGCCGTTTTCCCCACAGTAACTAACATATCAGCAGACTTAGCAGCTGCTTTACCCACGTCTTCATGCCCTTTTTTCGCATAATCGCCCAATTCGTTCATGCTACCTAGCACTGCTATTCGGTGGTGAGCAGGCATTTCGGACAATGTTTTTAGCGCCGCAATTGCAGCTAATGGGCTCGAGTTGTACGTATCGTCAATCAGTTTAGCATCTTTCGCAGCTGGCAAAAAATTCATTCTTCCTCGAACAGGCTTAATGCTTGCTAGACCTTTGGCAATTTCACTAAGACTCATCCCAAGCTTAACCCCGACAGTTGCTGCAGCCAGTAAGCTATAAAGCGATTGCTGGGCTACCATTTGCGTTTTGAGCGGCTGTTTTTGGCTATCAACTACTAAATTACCCCGAAGAAAGCCTTGGCTATCGCGTGACAGATCAGTAATTTGAACATCTGGCTTAGATTTCAGGCCATAGCTGGATGCTTGCTGCTTTTTTCCTAGTTCTGCTAATTCAGCAAAATCTGCGTTATAGACTATTTCATCGGCATAACGCGCCAGGCTAAGCGTTTGATCCTGTACACGCTTCATAGTTTTTAGCTTTTCCATATGAGCTGGAGCGACTCCGGTAATTACCGCAATCTTAGGATGTAGTTTCTCCGCAAATTCTTGCAATTCATCAAGATCATCTTCATTAATCTCAATGACAACCACATCATAGGGGAAATTTTTGGATAATTCTTTGACTTTATGAAATATTTTCTGCCAAGCAACTGCGTTATAAACTGGGCTAGGAACTTCTAGACCAAAGAAACTAAGTTCAATCGCTACTGGCACATTATAACTATGCTCAGCATAGGTCAGCCGGTATTTTTGCGATAAAAGCTTGGCAATAGCCACGCGCGCGCTAGTTTTGCCAATACTACCAGTCACCGCAATAAGGGTTACGTCGCCAGTACCTAATACGCGCATGACTGATTTGGTCAAACGAGCAGATATAAAGCTGGCTGTTAGTTTTTTCATCTGGCTTTATTGTAGCAGATTAGCTAGCAGAAATATCTGATGGCGATTGAGGGGTTTCTTCAGATTGTTGAGCTCTTTGGGCTCGCAGACTACCAATAGTAGGAAAATCTGGGTCTTCCATAGGCCCAGGTCTTTTCGGCAATTGCCGCGCCCTCTCTTCAGCGTCTTTTCGACGTCTTACCTCATCAAGAGTTGCCTGAGCTTGGGCAATCGCCTGTTCGCTGTGAGTACGCGCTTGCACCACTACCTCAGGATGTTCATCAAGTAGTTCTTGTTCTCGAGTTTTTTGTCCGCGAATCGATTCATCAACTAATGGTTCACCAGCAAGAGGGACCACCTCGCCTGCAGATTCTTCAAATCGACCTTCGAGGTTTGGATCGCGGGTTTCGGGCATTATTTTCTAAGTTTGTTGAGGATTATGTATAGACCAGCAATAACGAGCAAGATTGGCCAGTATTTTGCCCAGTGAAAATTAATATCGAGTGTGTTGTTTAGTAAGAATAAAACCCCTAAAGCTAATAAGATAACACCGCCAATTAGGTTATCATCGTGAACTTTTTTTGCCGCCATAATTTGTTTTCCTATTTAATAACTATAATGCTTAAGGTTTATTATACATTTTTTTAAGTAAGAAAAAAGACCCAAGGAACCTTGGGTCAGTCAACAATATCTTTGTCGTGCAGAATTTGTTCAATTAATGCGCTGCGAGCGGCTCGCAAACGCGCAATTTCTGCGCGAGCAGAGGTAAGCTCTTCTTCTAGCTTGGCGTTAGCACGTTCGAGCCTAACAACCTCTGCTTGTGAAACGATCAGATCATCCTGTTGATGGTCTAATGCAACCGCTTGCTGGTCGAGTACCGTAAGCATCGGTAGCATAAGATCTCGAAATGGTTCAAGTACGTCAGTTAATATCTGATGTTTGAACTCGGCAAAGCGAGTAGCAGGAGTGCCGTCGTCCTCTACATCATGCTCATCAGCTGTCTGTTCTACTTCCGCCCTGCTCGGCGTCGCTTCCACTTCCTCCGCTGCTTGCGCTTCACCCTCACCGGTTTGGCTTGACGCAACATTGCCATCGGGCTGATTTTCCTCCACAACCGTAGATGCCTGAGAAAAAGTCATGTCTAGAGCAAGTTCGGGATCGTTTTGCCGCAACCAGTCAATTGCCTCAGCAGTTAATCCTATTGCTACCACTGAGTTTGAGGTTGTAGCACGCTCACGAAACACTATGCCACGCATCTCGAGTGCATAAAGATGCATACTGAGATTTTGCGGTGTCATGTCAAATTTCTTAGCTAGAGCGTTATTTGCCCCTCCGGGATGTCGAAAAACACAATCTGGTAACTTTACCAGTTGAGCAATTACTCTTCGCTCGGCTTTTGTAACAGAGAAGCTGCGTGTTTGCCTTTCTGCACTAGTGCCAGCATCATCCCGGGGCTCTTCCGGCGGCGGCTTGGCTGCAGCACCGCTCGCTACTTCCTTGCCGAAATGAGCGATATACTCCTTGCCAAGATCCGTCAGCGCAATGGAAGACTCAGGTTGCTGCGAAAGCGGCATATTGGCACTCACCAGCTCACGCTCAACCAACTTATATACTCGCTGGACTAGCGCTGGTTCAGTAATACCGAGTGCTTTACTAAGAACCAACCCTGAACGAGGAGCAAGTACTTTTCCACCAGGAAAGTCAGCTAATGCTTCAAGCACTTCTTTGTTAACCGCGGTGATTCGGATACCCCTCCACAACTCCGTGGATGGGATGGGTTGTCCTTTCCCTTTACTAACGGGACTGCGCACCGGCGCCAAAGGAGGCATGCTGGGCCGAGGAGGTGCTGGTGGTGGAACCCTCGGTGCGAACGGCGCCACGCGCCTAGAGCTCTGCTGCGTACTCTTTGCAGTGGGCGAGCTGGCCGATGGCGTAGGAACACTACCTTCTCTCAAGGCTTTGCGGCCCTGGTCAGTGATCGTAAAACAAGGCAAATCATCATCTTTTTGAATGGTGATCAAACCGTTGTCACGCAAAAAAGTACACATTCGCTCGACAGCATTGCGGTCTTGCGACACCAAATAAACATAGGTGACGTAGCCGCGCTGAGGTGTATCACTGCCTCCCGGCAGGCCTGCAAGATGTTCGAGCATCTTTTTTTGTGGCACCGTTAACTGAAGCATTTCACCTCCTCATTGAGTTGTGAGGTACATTCTTTGACAGAAATCTTTGCTACTGTATCAGCTTAGACTAATCTGAACAAGTTTTTGTACTAAAAACAAATAAAATAGGATCAAGCTTTGCCTGATCCAGTGGATTTTATTCCAGTCCGCCGTCTATTACAACAAATCCCTCTCGCCTTCTTTCAGCATCCCTGCTTGCGCGAAAGGCAATTTCGTTTTTGTGCATTTCAGCTGTTTTTTCTTTCCAAACTTTTTGGAATTTGGCCTCAAATTCGGCGTCGCTTGCGATGAGTTCTTCTAGAGCATTGTGAACCAATGTCCGCGCCAATTTATGCGGTCGACTCCCAAGGTGTTCAACGAGCACCTGAAAAGCTAGTTGATCCCTAACAGTTTGGAGTGTTAGAGTTGTGCGATAAACCACCATTCCGCTGCGTGCAACATGGCGGTTTGGACCCATCTCTCCCATGATTCCTCCGGTTGGTCACACAAATGTTCGATAATTTATGAAGTGCGTATGGTGGAGGTGATGGGGCTACTTTCGAACCCCCGATTCGGGGAGCTTCTGGACAAACTGACTGAGAATCCGGAGGAATCGCGGTCAGGTGACCACCCTCCGCGACCACCTCGTACCCCACGGACGCTTCATCCTCACCGGCTCAAGCGTGAAGAGGTCGATGAGCTGGTGCAGCTGTACTGGATCGGCTGCACCGTGAAGGAACTCTCCGAGCACTACCGCATCCACCGCGACACGGTCTCCCAGCATCTGAGCCGTCGTGGAGTGCAACGGCGTGAAGGCATGAGCCGGGAGCAAATCAAGACTGCCATCGAGCTCTACGAGCAAGGCTGGTCGCTGGCGAGGATCGGCAAGCATCTCGGTGTCTGGCCTAGCAGTGTGTATTATCGGCTGAAGCAGGTTGGCACATCGCTTAGAAAGCGCTAGGGACCGATCTTTGGCGAGACAGTAATCGCTGTTCCTTCGCCACCTGCCCCCTCTTTCTTACTAATGAAGCCAGTCTCCCCTGGGTCAAAGACGTGTTTTGCTGCCTCAATCAGAATCTCCTGGCGAGCTACGTCGCTAATACGCCCATCCTCCAAATAAGACTTTAACGTCTGCAAGGATTTAACTTTGTGGCGATTCAGGGCGGCCAGATGCATAAAGGCATCGTAGTTTTTTACGCAAACACGAATAAGATACACCAGTGGCACAAGTGCTAAGGCATGAATGCCAATCTTCGCGTACAATAGAGCCGGGCTGTCGGATGAGTTCAGAGGAAACCGATCGTATGTAAAAAGTATCGTGTAGCCAATGGTCATCAATACTGCTATTACAGTAATATTGAACCATCGCTGAGCACGTTCCTGATAGCCATGACCTCTATAGAACCAACGTACCCAGGCCCATTTAGTACTACGTCTCTCTGATAAGAGTTTGGGGCTCTCAGTAACTAGTTCTTGAAAATACTCTGCCAGGGTACGGATGGCTTCCTGTTGAACCAGGCTTTGCACTTCTATCAGCGCTTCCTGTGCTTGATCGGCCGCAGACCTAGCATCTTGTTGACTAATACGCGACGCAGTTGTGATGCGTTCTAGAACAACAAATGCGCTACGATAATTGAGGAGATCATTAGAAAACCCATTAGGGTCACTAAAAATCCTGCCGGCTCTATTGCTCGTCGTTTGATCCGTTTCAGCTTGAGTGAGCAAGTCGACCGTGGGTGTCAAGTTATCTATCATATTGTCGAGTTCAGTTTGGTTGAGTAGAAAGGCGATTCGCTGCTGACGATCATTCCCTAGACGTTTCAACCACTGGATAAGCTGGATAATCTGTTGGCGATGACTCAAGATAATTGGATCAAGATCATCGCTTAGAATCTTGTTGGCTGTAAGGCTCTGAATACGATCCCTATTAGTATCTACGGCTTGGTTGAATCGGTTAATAGAGTCTTGCATAACGCTTAGAACAACGAGTGATCGTTTTTCTTCCCTTTATGCTAAGAGTATAGGTGCTCTTTAGAGACGCAGGCAAGCTTAAGACCTATGCATAGCATTGGGGCTCAACATTATCGCAACACAAAGCCCAGGATAAAGAATACGATCGCGGTAACGATTTGCCACCAGAAAAAAGCTTTAGATCGAATGCCTTCTTTAATCTGTGTTCGATTGATATCTTCCACTCTTTCAACTAGATCGAGGCTTGCTAATAGTGTCGTCTGAGTGACGTCACCAAGTGAAGCATCCTTACTCACATAGCCTTGAAGTGCTTTCAGCCTGTTGCGCAACTCATCAATGTTCTTTGCTGCAGCAACCTTCTCGAGGCGCTTGTTATAGCCTTCAAGCAACGTGTTTCGCTTCTTTTCTAAATCTTCGAGGTACATCTCATAATATACGTCGTCCATAGTTGTCGCCATTGGTACTGTTTCCCTTCAACGCAATTATTCATCCGAGGACATTGATTTGCAAGCTTGCGGAAGGCTGCAGACTGTGCGAAGTAGTAAATAAGCCACCCGAACGGATGGCCTGTTCGTCGTATATGTCGGGTTTTGGTGGAGCATAGCGGGTTCGAACCGCTGACCTCTTGCATGCCATGCAAGCGCTCTACCAACTGAGCTAATGCCCCATAACTTTCGGATTATACCCTAATGAAATAGTTTTGAAAACGCCCAAACAAGCACAAGCAGAACCACTGATCCAGCAAGAAGTCCGGCAAAAATTCCCAAACCCATACGAAAACCATCACGATAGGTAAAATGAACGCTTGATTCAACTTCGGCCTTGTTAAGCTCTTTTTTAAATAACGCGTCGGCGTCTTTTTCTTTGATCATAATGCTATTATACCGTTTTTGTGCTAACGAGCACGACGTTTTTTGGACCGCGTTTGATAATTTTATAATTTCCAAAGGTTTTTTGCATGCCGCGCGCTACCCAAGGCTTGAGCCGTGCTTCCACTACCAGATAGAGTCGGCCGCCATCTTTGAGCCAATCAAGGCTTTCTGCAATCATACTGTCAACGACTCCTCGCCCTTGATGTGTGGGCGGATTTGAAGCAATTAGATCAAATCGCAAATCTTTGGGTAATTCACCATATGAATCGCTCGCTAGGACTTTGAGATTTGTAATTTGGTTCTGTGCAGCATTTTCCTCTGTAATTTTGGCGGCTCCAATATTCGCATCAAGCGCCCAAACCTCAGCCTGAGGATTTTTGGCTGCCAATGTGATTCCAATTACGCCCCAACCGCATCCCCAATCAAGCGCCGTATCATATTGTTCTTGCTGCAAACGTTTGAGCAACAGTGCCGTACCTTGATCTAAAGACTTTGGCGAAAACAAATCAGGCTTAGTCTTAAACTCCAGCTCTTTGTCTGCAATGGCAATTGTTACCATGTGAGTTTTTTCTTTCCAATTTTGATAGTGGCATCCACGCCGCCTTGGCGTTCGATTTCGCGTAAGACTCCTCGGTTGGTCAAAAGGGTGTAGAGCCGTGCTACCGCATCAGACTGTGACATGTCTGTTCTTAAAGCAATTTTTTCTAACTCTGCACCGTGAACCACAAACATATTATCTTGTTTTTCAACCGTCCAACTACGGTCTGGGCGATTAGGGCCAATCACCGGTAGCTCTGCCTTTGGTGCTTTTTCTTTCGGCTGCTTGTTTACCATCGCAAGAGTGGCTCGCAACAGTTCATCAATGCCCTGTTTGGAAGCGGCTGAGATGAGAAATAAATTTTTCTTTTCTTTAAGCCCTAGCTTATTAAGCTCTACAATTTTTTGCTTGAGCTGCTTGCCATCAAGTGCATCAATTTTATTAAGAACCACCAACTGCGACTTGTTAGCTAATTTAGTACTGTAGCTTTTTAATTCTTTCTGAATAATCTCATAATTCTTGAGTATCTCTGCATCTGTGGCATCAATCATATGAATTAAAACTCTGGTGCGCTCAACGTGGCGCAAAAAGTCGTCACCCAAACCGCGACCATCAGCCGCGCCTTCAATCAGCCCAGGAATATCAGCAAATAGTACACTGCGATCTGAAATAGTCACCACTCCAAGATTTGGAGTAAGCGTAGTAAAAGCGTAATCAGCAATTTCTGGCCGCGCATTTGAAATACTGCCTAAGAGCGTACTCTTACCAGCGTTTGGCAGGCCGATGATTCCAACTTCAGCGATCAGCTTAAGTTCAAGTGTTAGTTCTTTGGTTTCGCCTGGTTCGCCAATTTCAGCAAGCCGCGGAGCTTGCCTGGTTGAGCTCTTAAAATGCGTGTTACCAAAGCCACCTTCCCCACCCTTGGCTGCCACAAAACGAGCATCATGTGTAGTAAGGTCCGCAATCACTGTTTCATTCTCAATGACTTGAGTCCCCGGCGGGATTATCAGTTCAAGACTAGAAGCCGATTTGCCATGACGACGATTTGTACCGCCTGCTCCGCCATCTGCGGCTCGCCAAACTTTATTAGTGCGGTATTTATACAGACTGGAAGTATTATGATCGGCACGTAACACAATATCTCCACCACGTCCGCCATCACCACCATCAGGACCCCCTTTATGATCTTTGGTGTGACGAAAGCTGAGCTTTCCATTGCCGCCATTGCCGGCCTGTATTTGAATTGTAACTTTATCGATAAACATAGTTTTTCTTACAAATAATTATACCCTCGGTCGAGGGCATAATTATTATACAATTTTATTTCTGATTTTACAAGGTTAATAAATGTAGATGAAGTTGCTTGCCGGTGCACTACCGTAGCCAACGTGATCCCAGCCAGCCGGTCCATTCATTTCTGAATAGTGCACGGTACCACCATCAACTGACTCAATATAGACAACATGATTACCCCAGCGCACCACGCCTGCCGCCCCAGCTACTGGAGAACTGGAGACATTCATACCGGCAGCCCGAGCGCTAGATGGCCATTGGTTGGCATTCCCCATATTAGCAGGTATGTAGCGTTTATTAGCAACATACCAGGTGCAATAACCGAAAGCATAGCTGTTAGCACCGCCGCGGAAATTGATCTGAGAATTTGAGAAAGAATTGGTCAAAATAGTTGGCTGAACCGGAGCTGGTTTTGGAGCGCTTGGCACAATCCCGTCTGGAACGATCAGTTTTGTGCCAGCAGTCAATGGATCGCCGCTAAGATTGTTATAACTTTCAATCAAATCGACATTGGCGTGGAATTTAGCCGCAATAGAGCTGGTTGAGTCACCATCTGCGGTAGTATATAAAACGCCGGTTACAGGTAGAATTGTTAGCTGTTGGCCCGGCTTGATTGTTGCATCGTCACTAAGATTATTTGCCCACAAAATCGTGTTGGTAGTGATATTGAACTTCTCAGCAATAGTTGAGAGCGTGTCTCCACCAGCAACTGTATAGGTATTAATGTCCCGTGTTGGACTTCCGGCAGTGACTAATGGTTGTTTTTTGGCTAAAAACTCGTCACCTGCAGTAGCAAGCGCAACCTGAGTAGTTGCATCATTAGCTTTTTTCTCAACATCGGTTTGGATTAAGCTTTTGGTTGATCGAGCGATCATAGCGCCAGCCGTTAAAGTAGCCGAATTATCCTGTGAAACATTAGTAGCCAGGCTAGAATTAGAATTATTCAAATTTTGAGCTGACACAGCACTAAGAGCACCTGAGTAGCTCACCAAAAGGAAAGCTCCCACGGCTAGTGCAATGTGTATTAGAAATCGAGTATTGATGTGGTTTACGCGATTGCGTAAACGCTTGATGTGACGTGCCGGCAGAGCATCACGAAGGCTCGGTACGCGTATATTTTTGTTTTGAGGATACAAGCCGACATAAGTCGTACTTGCAGTCGTTTTTATTTTCGAAGGTGTCTTAGCTCCGTCCACACCAACGAATGACTCGTGGCGCACTTTTAAGAACGGCTGTGTGGCACTTCGACTAATAAAGCTCCTCCTCACACAATTGAAATTTTATCAGTTGTGTGTGAACCGCTTGCCAATCCGTCTCCGAGTATACGGACAAGGGGAATCGACCATTAAATGTTAAGTCCCTGTGTCTGATTGGGGGAAAGCGGGCACAATTTACGAGGTTGCCCATAAAACACTAACAGATTGAAAGTGCTTATGCCTTGTAAAGGTACGCATATCAGTCTAGCACGCACTTATCAGGTAGTCAAGACAGCGTTTTGGCCTTAAATAAAGTAAAATTAAGGCAAATATTTGGCAATATTAGCCTGATGCTCAGCATAGGTGGTGGCGTAGTGAACTTTGCCGTCGTTGCCACCAATAAAAAATAAATAATTGCTCGGTGTTGGGTTATATACCGCATCAAGTGCAGTAAGACCAGGGCTACAAATCGGTGTGGGCGGCAGCCCAGCAAATTTGTACGTATTATAAGGCGAGTCTACATTAGTATCCGTGGCCGTGACATTCTTGTGACCCACCGCGTAGCCGATACTGGTATCAGTTTGTAGCTTCATTCCTGCCTTTAAGCGGTTATAGAAAACTCCAGCAATGAGCTTGCGATCTTCGGCATTGCCAGCTTCTAGCTCTACCAAAGAAGCTAGCGTTAGTGCTTGATAAAACGTGAGGTCCTGAGGTGCTTTTTGGTTTTGATATTGGGCAGTCGTGGCATCAAAGTGCTCAAGCATTTGTGATACAAGCGCATGGGGAGTCTGGTTAATAATCATTGTGTAAGTACCAGGGGCTAGAAGCCCTTCTAGGCTGGTGGTGCCTGCAGGGCGAACGCTGAGGATTTTGTTATCATACTGATCTTTGGTGGCTGCGATAAAACTCTCGGCAGTAGCAAAACCAGAGAGTTTAACTTGCGCTGCCATTTCATTAATATTAAGCCCTTCACGAATTGGGATGGTGCGAGAAGCAATTTTACCAGCGTGGATGAGTCCCACCATCTGAATAGTAGTTTGACTTGGCTTAAGCTCATACGTACCAGCTGTCAGGTATCCGTGAGCAGGACCGAGTTTGGCATAAACAATAAAGGCGTTTTGATCACGAATCAGCCTTTTATCAGATAATGTCCTAGCAATATCTACGACACTTTCACCTTTTTTAATTTCAATAAGGCTAGCACTATCGTCGAGCTTATTTACGGGAGTAGAAATAACGTAAGCAAAAATTGATGCTCCAGCACCCAGGATGAGCAAGAAAAGAAAAACTATGCCCAGCACGATAAAAATTACCGTGCGACGAGGATTATGCTTGCCAGCAATCGGCCGCAATTCTGGCAGCTTTGGCTCTTTAGGCGTTCCGGTCGGTTGCAAGAAAATCCTCCAATATAATTTTAGCAGCTAGTTGGTGTTCGTGAGTTTTTTGCTCGGCATGAGACATTTTCTTTGGTAATTGCTCGGCGGCGGCTTGGCTAGTTAGGGCTTCGTCCTGAAGTATAACTGGCAGTCCCGCATACTGTTCTAGTCGCTGGGCAAATTCTTCTGTCTTTTTTGATTGAGAGGTGCGCCCTCCATCCAAACTTCTCGGCCAGCCCACAACCAATTGTGTCACACCGTGTTGAGCAATCAACTCTGCAATGTTTGCATACAGATGGTCATCATTAGCCAGCGTCAACAGTGGCGTCGCAAACATATCGCCAACCAGAGCTACTGCGGTGCCAATGTAAGCATCTCCGTAATCAAGCGCTAAAATTGTACGGGCAGCGGCTTTCAATTGGTAACAGCTTGAATTTCAATCTTAT
>CAZGCZ010000053.1:0-5341 GCA_964524615.1 uncultured Candidatus Saccharibacteria bacterium | reverse complement strand
CCCGTCAGTGTCACCTTAAGTCTTAATACCACCAAGACCATTGATCTCAATCATGACTCAGTTGATGATATTGCAGCAACCCTAACATCCTTAACCGCTACTACTGCTAACATAACATTCAAAAACATTACCAAAACTACTGCTCCCACCCAAAACACTACACCAACCAATACTTCTACCAGTCGTAACTATTGGTGGTTGTGGGGGATAGGTGGGTTACTGCTCATTAGTGGGGCAATTTGGATAATCTTAGTTAGTAAACGCTCTAGCAAAACTTCTCAAGGGTTGTAAAAGGCTAAGATTAGCCTCATAATAGCAGGTGTAATAAGGCTATAATGCGAACTTAACCAATTCGCTAGTCTCGCGAAGGCAAGCGGGCGACACAGCTGCCAAAGAGTGATCCAGTCGGATAATCCTGGTGGAACCCCCCAAAAAAAATGGGGCCAGGCAAGCCACTGGATTTTATTGTGAGAAAATTATGACCAAAGATGATAACAAATTAGAAATTATACGACACAGCTTAGCGCACATTATGGCTGCAGCCGTGCACGATATATATCCTCAAGCTCAGTTTGGGGTTGGTCCGACCATCGATAATGGGTTTTATTATGATATGTATCTCAAAGATAAGACTATTTCAGATAATGATTTGGTAAAAATCGAACAGAAAATGCAAGAGATCATCAAACGACATGAGTCCTTTGAACGAATAGAAATGAGTGTTGATGACGCTAAGCAATATTTCAAAGACCAAAAACAAACTTTTAAGGTAGAATTGCTTGATGACTTAAGGAAACACGGTACGACTTCAGCACAAGAAATTGATGCTCGCGAGCTTGGAATTGAGCAAAACAATGCAAAAATTACAACAGTTAGTCTCTACAAAACAGGTGAATTCACTGATTTATGCCGGGGGCCGCATGTTAGTAATACAAAGGAGCTTGATTCCGTCGCATTTAAATTAACTAGAGTTTCCGGTGCGTATTGGCGCGGTGACGAAACAAGACAACAGATGCAACGAGTTTATGGCGTGGCTTTTTTGAGTCAAAAAGATCTTGATCAATACTTTCGCAATCTGGAAGAAGCCGAAAAAAGAGATCACCGAAAACTGGGTCGTGAACTTGATTTGTTTACATTTTCGGACTTGGTGGGACCTGGGTTACCGCTTTATACGCCGCGCGGGACAATAATTCGTCAGGAACTCCAAAGAGCCCTCAATGAAATGAGCCAAAAATATGGTATGCAAGCAGTATCAATCCCTCATTTAGCAAAATTAGAACTTTATAAGATTTCTGGGCACGCTGAGAAATTTGATGATGAACTTTTTCGAGTAAAAAGTCATTACAACCAAGAATTTGTATTAAAACCAGTGAATTGTCCGCATCACACTCAAATTTATGCAGCCAAGCCACGGAGTTATCGAGATTTGCCTCTTAGACTCATGGAATCGACTATGCAGTATCGTGACGAGAAACCGGGAGAAATAGGTGGCTTAACGCGCACGAGAGGCTTTACAGTTGATGACGGGCACATATTCTGTCGAGTTGATCAGATCAAGCAGGAAGCTGTGAATATCGTGCACAGTATTCGTGAATTTTACTCCTCACTTGATATGTGGGGAAATCACTGGGTAAGTTTGTCTTTGCGTGACCCTAAAACCCCAGAAAAATATATCGGTGATCCAGCAGATTGGGCTAGTGCCGAAGCAGTACTTAGTGAAATTTCTGCTGAGCAGAAGCTTAATGCTCAGCCAATGGAAGGCGAAGCAGCTCTCTATGGTCCGAAATTAGATTTTATGTTTAAAGATGCGCTTGGCAATGAACGTCAACTCGCCACTATTCAGCTAGACTTTGCTATGCCGAAGCGCTTTGATTTGACCTATACCGATTCAGATGGACAATCAAAGAATCCAGTTATGATTCACAGAGCTATTCTTGGTTCTTATGAGCGATTCTTAGCAATTCTTATTGAACATTATGCTGGCGCTTTTCCGGTTTGGTTGGCTCCTGAGCAAGTCAGAGTTATTCCTATATCTGAAAAACAGGCAGAATATGCTGAGAAAATTACAACAGAACTATATGAAAACTCAATTCGTTTTGAACTTGATGCTAGTGGACAGTCATTGGGTAAACGTATTCGTGAAGCAGAGCTTGCAAAAGTTCCCTATATTTTAATTCTCGGCGAGAAAGAAGTGGAATCAACTACTGTTACAGTACGTCACTACCAAAATGGTGATCAAGGTGCTGTAAAATTGGCTGATTTCTTAGCTGAGCTAAATACTGCAATTTTTGAGCGTAAAAACTAGTTAATTCTTCTTATGAAAACTAAATTTATAACCATTGTTGGGCCCACAGGTAGTGGTAAGACAGCTTTGGCTATCGAATTAGCCCAACAATTTAATGGTGAAATAATTTGTGCTGATTCCCGTACTATTTACCAAGATTTTAATATTGGTACCGCCAAACCTGATACTAAACAACTTGTTGCCGTACCGCATTACGGACTTAATTTAATAAAGCCTGGCAGTAGTTATAGCGCATCACAGTTTAAAGATTACGTGGCAAAGACAATGCAAAATATGTGGGTGAGGGGAAAGAATCCTTTTTTAGTAGGTGGTAGCGGGCTTTATATTGATGCAGTTTTGTTTGACTACCAATTCCGAAATCAGAAAGATAAAAGAGATTTTAGTCAATTAACAAATGAAGAGCTTATTAAAATTGGTGAGGAAAATTATCCCGAGGCTATGTCATCAATAGATCATAAGAACCGCCGCCGCTTAGAGCAATTAATAGCTCGCGGTCCGGCCCAAAAAAAGGACCGGCAAAAGCTAAAAAAAGAAACAATAATAATTGGCCTAACAGTAGAAAAAGCTTTATTAAAAGAAAAATTAGAACATAGAATTGATGAAATGTTGAATAATAATTTAGTTCAAGAGACGAAAGATTTAATTAATCGATATGGCATTGATTGTCCTCAACTTAGGATCATAGGTTACCGTGCCATGACTCGTTATATACTTGGAGAAATTAATTTAGAAGAAGCCAAGCAACAATTTTTACACGACGATTTGGAATTGGCTAGACGCCAAATGACTTGGTTTCGCCGCAATCCATACATTCAGTGGATTAATGACCCGAGCCAAGCTCAAAGGCTTGTAAAAAACTACTTAGATAATGCTAGTGTACAATAGATTTATGTCTAAATATCCAATAATTTTTATAGCTAAGCTGACAAGTGGGTTATCCCGTATTACTCGCCATGGCGGCACGGCATTACCAGGACTTGTTGCAGAAAAGCTAAATTCAAATATCTTATCTGAGTTAGCCGGCAACAACTTCAAACAAGGTATCATACTGATTACTGGTACAAATGGAAAAACCACTACAGCTCTTCTCACCACCCAAATTCTACACGATGCTGGGCATACAGTGCTTCACAATAAAGGTGGCTCTAATCTTATGAGGGGCATTATCACGACTATTATCAAAAGCTGTAATTGGAGAGGACAATTACCTCACGAAATCGCTGTATTTGAAGTAGATGAAAATGCTTTTCCTGCGATAAGCGCTAAACTCAATCCGTCTCATATCGTAATCACCAATTTATTTCGAGATCAGCTAGATCGCTATGGTGAGCTTGATAGCACGGCAGAAAAACTTCGCCAAGCGATAATGAAATCTAAAAATGCGCAAATTCATCTCAATGCAGATGATCCATTGGTTGCTAGCTTGAGCACAAAAAAGCGCAAACCAAAGTTTTTTGGCGTTCAAGATTATCAATCAACCACGCTCGATGACGAGCGTAGCGCTGATAGTATTGTTAGCCCCGTTTCAGCGGTGCCGCTAATATACAGTCGACGTTATTATAGCCACATCGGTGTTTACAAAAGTGAAAACGGAGATTTTATCAGGCCCAAGCCAGAGCTAGAGGCAACCAATATACGAGTCACTGAACAATCAATACGTTTCCAAACTACAAATAGTAAAACATGGTTCCAAGCTCCAATAGGTGGCTTTTACAATATTTACAATATTTTAGCTGCCATGAGTCTAGCTTTATCTATTGAAGTTAATGAAAAGCAACTTAAGAATAGTTTAGCTCAGGCAAAACCAGCCTTTGGCCGGACAGAACAAATCAATTACCTAGGTACTAACTTAACAATGCTTTTAGCTAAAAACCCAGTGGGGTTTAACCAAGTAATCGAGAATTATGTCCTACCTAACTCTCATGATCCTTTGATGATTATTATTAATGACAATATTGCTGATGGGAGAGATGTTTCCTGGTTATGGGATGTAAGTTTCGAGGCTCTTAAAACGCATAAGGCTCCGATTATATTGTGCGGTCAGCGCAACAAGGATATGGCATTAAGGCTGAAATACGCTAATGTTGATAATTTTACAATGATTAATGATTTTCAAGAAGGCCTTAGCGCCCTCAATAAAGCAGCAAAATCAACCAAAAGGGCAGCTATCATCCCAACTTACACCGCCATGCTGGCCATCCGTAAAATATTAGTAAAAAAGACGGATATATCGGAGTATTGGCAATGATTAGAATCGTCCATCTCTATCCATCACAGCTAAACATTTATGGTGATCAGGGGAATGTTACTGCCTTGAAGTGTCGGTGTGAGTGGCGCAGGATTCCAGTATCAGTTTCTTATGTTCAACTGGGCGATGCTTTTAGTTTCAAGCCAGGCGACATACTCTTTATAGGAGGTGGGCAGGACAAAGGACAGCTCCGCATTGCAAAAGATTTGAAAAAGCGAGGAGCTACTGTTAAGCAAAGCATTGAAGCAGGAATGCCAGCTTTAGCAATTTGTGGAGGCTATCAATTGTTTGGTCATTTCTTCCGCAGTTCAGAGGGGATAACGCTTCCGGGAATAAATGTTTTTGATGCTAAAACTATTGCTAGTGAGAGACGGATGATTGGGAATGTTGTTTTAGAAAGTAAACATTTTGGTACTCTAGTTGGGTTTGAAAACCATAGCGGGCAAACCACTCTTGCTGGTACGCAATCAGAATTAGGCGTGGTTACAACAGGCTACGGCAACAATGGCGAGGATGGTGGTGAAGGCGCTGTTACGCATAATGCGATTGGTACTTATCTTCACGGTTCATTTTTGCCAAAAAATCCAAAGGTTGCTGACTTTTTAATTCGCGCAGCGCTTGCTCAACTTGGGCAATCGCAGACGCTTATGAAACTCGATGATCGGCTTGAACAAGAAGCTGCTACATTCGCTAAGAAACTATCCCAGTAATAAAAACATGTGTACAAAAAGGTTCTTAAAAGGGTAGAATTTTTTATGTTTGAAGGCTATAATACAAGATATATAAGG
>CAZGCZ010000052.1:0-1564 GCA_964524615.1 uncultured Candidatus Saccharibacteria bacterium | reverse complement strand
GGCATGTATAGCTGAGCCATACATAAGTTGCTGAAACGGTCCTTTCGGCAAATTCAGTACATGAAAATACCAGAATTCGCGTGGGCTACGTAAGTAGTCAGCGACTTGATTGGTGCTAAGGTGCAGCCAGCCATCAGCCATTAATGACGATAGCGGATCAAACGGAAGTGGCCTCTGCCTATCAAACTGCGCAATATCTCCTAGCCGAGCCAGCTGGACGCTAGGCTGATAAATGGGTTCCGTCTCAAAAGCTTCAAATATAAATTGCGAGGGCTTCTTTTTTCTTACCCCACCGTGGTCAAGAGAATTTGTGACGTAGAGATATTTCTTAGCTCGAGTTAAAGCCACATAAAATAGGCGCCTTTCTTCTTCTAAATGCCAGTTGGGCGTTATTTGTTTGGGTAATAATTCAACAGGAATCGATATACTTTCAGAACGATTTGAAGATGGAAAAGTGTTTTGCACAACGTCTAAGATAAAAACCACTTTAAACTCGAGCCCCTTTGCTTTGTGTATTGTTGTAATAACTACTTCATTATTATCAAGCGGTGATTGTTCAGCTGCTAAATCATTACTGCCAGCCTTTATTTGGTCTATATAATATGCCAAGTGTTTGGCACTAATATCGCTTGTGCCCAACTCAAATTGCTTAATAAACTGAAAAAAATCTGCTAAATTTTGAATTTTGGCAACTGCTGTTGGATTTTTTTCTGCTTGCTGAATTAATTTTTCAAGATATTTGCTCTCTACCAAAAACTTATAAACAAGCTCCCCTCCGCTAAGCTCGGTTGAGTAATTAAGGTAGTCTAATATAAACGCTAAGTAATTATTTAATTCCAGATTTGTGGACTGGTTTAGTAAGTAGTCTCGCAACGTAATGTGTGCTTTTCGAGCCTGAGCCGCGTATGAGGCAAGTTCTTGTAAATCAACTTGGAAAACGTCGCTTTGTAATAAAGCAAAAAGTGCATTTGAGTTATCAGGATCGTCAATAAACCTTATAAAATTTATGGCGAGCCTAATTTCTGACTGTGTTAATAAACTGCTGGGCTGCGTTTCTTTGAAATTTATGCCTTTTTGCTTGAAATACGGTACAAGGTGTTGAGCCTGGTTATTTTTACGGATTAAAACCGCAATATCTTTTGGTTGAATGCCTTTTTTTATATGAGCATCCACCGTTGAAGCGATAAAATTCATCTCTTCGGATATTGTTTCGAACTGTTTTAGTTGCGGCACAGGTCCTGAAAGCGGAGATACCAGTTTTTTATTAATGTTATTTTTAACCTCTAGCCTGTCTGGGTCGTTATGGCGAATGAGACGATAGCTAATGTCTAAAATTGGTTGTGTGCTACGATAATTTTGCTTTAAGACAATTTGCTTAGCTCTGGGAAAAACCTTCTTAAAATCTAATATATTAGCAATGGCAGCACCGCGAAAACGATATATTGACTGATCATCATCTCCAACTACCATAATATTACGATTTTTGGTAATTAACTGCATCAAAAGCTTATTTTGCGCAAAATTTGTATCTTGATACTCATCCACCAAAATAAATTTATATAGG
>CAZGCZ010000051.1:0-2058 GCA_964524615.1 uncultured Candidatus Saccharibacteria bacterium | reverse complement strand
CGGGGCTATGGGTGTAAGTTTTGAAGAGGCTGAAAAAATGAAGCTTAGCCATTCAGCTGGCAAACTTGCCGCCAAAGACGAAAAGGCCGTGGCTGAAGCACTGGAACGTGATGTTGAAGTCTGGCTGTCGGGGGTTGAATTGTCATTATCAGAGTTTGATAATCTTGAGCATTTGCCGCCGCGAGTACTGCTCTGTGGTGGTGGTTCTAAACTTCCGGAAATCGAACGGGTACTGAATAGTACGACATGGTACAAAAGTCTACCGTTTGCCCGCAAGCCAAAAATAGATTTTGTTGATCCTAAAGATGTGAACCGGGTAGTGGATACTACTGGCGAATTAAATAGCCCACAAGATATTACACCGATGGGGCTTGCTAACCTCGGACTTGATATAATAGGAACAGGCACAACTAGCGAAAATGTGCTGCAACGTTTAAGTAGGACTCTGAGTATCTAATGGAAGATATAATCTACCTCGAAGTCGATTCGGAAATTACCGAAGCAATTGATAAGCTCAAAAACACCAAAGCGCGTTTGGTAAAATTGGTAGTACCTGCTCGATCAAACTTATTGCAAAGCGTTGTCAATTTAAAGCTGCTTAAAAAAGCGGCTGATGATTCAGGTAAGGAAATGGCTCTCATTACCAATGATAAAACGGCCAAGCATCTGGCTGGGCGAATCGGTATTCCGGTGGCTAATAATATTAAGACTGAGCCGGCAGTTCCTGAGGTCCCAACAGAAGCTGAATCAACACCTGATATTAATGCGGCCGAGGAAGCTGCAGTAGCTGCCGCGGCGGCTAATAAAACCAAGGACAAGGCTGCAGCAAAATCAGACAAAGCTTCTTCGCAAACCGAATCTTCTAAAGATGCTAAAGAAACTAGCAAAGAAACTTCGGGCGCTGCTGCAGTTGGGATGGCCACGAAAGAACTTGACCATCACGAGCCTGAAGCAGCCAATGACAATCACGTTGCAGCGCCTTCATCAAAGAAGAGTAAAATCCCTAATTATGGTAGTTTCCAGAAAAAACTTTTCATTATTTTAGGTGCGGTGGGTTTTTTCATCTTATTAATCCTACTGATTAATTTTTTGCCAACCTCAAAAATTACTGTTCTGACCCAAGCTGATAAAAAGGCTGTCAATTTTGACTTCACTGTTGACGCAACGAAAACCAGCTCTGATATTAATGCGAAGGTCTTAGCTGCTCAAAAAGTTAGTGAGACCAAAGACTTAAGCGGCCATTTTGATGCTACGGGCAAAAAGGATGTTGGCACAAAGGCTACTGGGACAATTGGCTTTTTCAATAAACAAAGCTCTTCATCAGTGGCTATAGCGGCTGGAACAACCCTAACAGCTAGCGGGAAGACCTTTACACTCAATTCTCCAATTACTATTCCTGGAGCAACAGTATCGGGTGGCAATCTTGTACCTGGTCAAACCAGCGGCGGCATTACAGCTACAGGTGCGGGAGATACATACAATATTAGTGATGTGCAATTTGCAATTGCTGGCCAGCCCGCTTTGATATATGGCGCAGGCTCGACCAATGGCGGTGTTTCTAAAACTGTCACTGTTGTCACTCAATCTGATATCGATAAAGCAAAGGCCCAGCTTCTTGCTGGCAATACTGCCACCATCCAGGAAGACCTAAAAGACAAGGCTGGCAAAGACACTACACTGTTTACCGATAGTTTCAATCAGAACGTTACGAATTTTTCATCTTCTGTTACCACCGACACGCAGGCAGATGGCGGCACGGTAAATGCTACGGTGGCCTATTCTATGCTGGCAGCCTCTAATAACGATCTTGATCAGCTCTTCAACAATCAAGAAAAAGCCGATATTTCTCAAAACAATGATATTTATCAAAACGGCCGAGACGGGGCTACTTACAAAGCTTCGAAGCCGCCAACTGCCGATAATGTTCAGCTTAAAGCTACCTCCACAGCTTATATTGGCCAAAAGATTGATAAAGATGCTTTAGCGCACAAAGTTGCCGGAAAATCTCGTAAAAATGTCGGCCAAATTATCAAAACCCAAGTGCCATCCGTACAGGAT
>CAZGCZ010000050.1:0-2303 GCA_964524615.1 uncultured Candidatus Saccharibacteria bacterium | reverse complement strand
AATACACCTGCTAAATCCCAATTTGATTTCGGCGCTAAGTTATCACAACTAGAAAAAATAGTAGCTGATCTTGAACAGGGAGACATTCAATTAAATAAAGCGATTGATCAATTTGAAAAAGGTGCAAAAATAGCAGCTGAGTTGCAGGACTATCTGGCCAAAGCCCAGTTAAAGGTCAATTCCATAAAAACTCGCTTTGATACTCAACCGAAGCTAACAGAAGATTGACAAACTGTACTAAAAATTGTAAAAATAAGATTCATAATGAATCAAGACTATTACACAATTTTATTGCGTCAATATACGAACGCCATTAGTGAGGTAGATGCAAAACGCATTGCCGGTGCAGTCGCGATCGCACTTGATGGAAGTTTGTCTAAAACTCAGTCAAAAAAGGTATTTGCCTTACTACCTCCAAGTGCTAGGGTAGTCTCAACCAAATTTTATCATCGTCTTAACAAAAATGATTCTAATATTGAATTTAATTTAACCCTATTATTGGATAGAATTCGTATTTTACTCAACTTAACCGGTAATGATGAGGCGCGACATTATCTGAGAGGCTATTTTCAAGCCGCCATACCACTGATTGATTCCTCAGCTCAAATTAGTTTGCTCGGCATTTTGCCTCCTCAAGTAGTAAATATTCTTCAAGACTAAATGCAGCCATTGCAGGATTCTAACCAAAAAGATGAGTTGTATTCAAAGTTTTTCTTTGATAGACCAGTCAATCCCATTCAGCAGCCAATTATTGGTATTGTGGGTGGTAAGCTAGCTTCACTCAATCACATTTATGAAGCCATTACTGTAACGGGGAGTCGAGCTGAAGTAGTTGGCATAGACACTTTTTCTGAACCTGTCCAATCTACTTCAGTAATGCCTGCAAACTCTTTTCGTAGCGAAGATCGTATGGAAATTGCAGAAAAATTGCAGGAACTTGAAAATAATATGAGTCTTGTAATACTTGGGGTAGATATTATTCTTAGCAGTAACATCCAAATAGAATTTGAAAAATTTTTAACCTACGCCACTGTGCCAGTTATTCTATGTGGTCCTTCAGTTGGGCTTTTAGGCTTTAATCAGGAACTTTTTCGAAAAAGTAATATTGTCATATTTGCTGATAGTCTGACGCATATTAAATTAATTAACCGTTTGCATATTCCAGTACGAACCAATAGCGCGCGCGGGATTTATCAATTAGCAGATCTAGCTTTTGGTTTGCAAGAACGGTTCTCGAATATCAAACAAGTTCTTTATGATAATCAAAATATTGTCTCTATTGATTCAGGTAAACCAATACCCCAAGAGGCATCTATGACTCATTTTGGAGCTATGCTTAATAAGGACCACGATTATATTCTTGGCGTAATTGCTTCAATGCTGGCTTGGCCACTAAGAAATCTTGATAACTTTAAACAGCGTGTTTCAAACGCCACATATTTAATAAAAAACTGTTCGAATGAAGAAAAAATTTCGGAGCAATTTATAAAAGAATTAGCAAAATTATACAATCAAATGAGTGCTTAAAATACTGGTGCCAGAGGTGGGAATCGAACCCACATGAGCAAAGCTCACACGATTTTGAGTCGTGCGTGTCTACCGTTCCACCACTCTGGCAAGTTTAAAGTACAAAACTCATTGAAAGCACATGGTATTATAGTATAATAGCAGTTTCAGAAAAAGATACCTATGCCAGAAGAATCAAATAACACACTTAATTATGAAGATCTTGGTCGGCCAGTTGGTGAGCAGGCTAAAGAAAAACCGAGCGTAGCCCATGAGCAGGCTCAGGAGTTAATTGAGCATGCCGATCAACCAGAACCGATTGACGATGCTCCAGTTGAGAATATTCCGATTGCGCCGCAAGTGTTGCAACAACAGCAACAAGAAACTACAGAACCCGTTACAAATACAGCAGCCCAAGAAAATGGAACTATTCAACCTCCAGAACCCATCGAACCCCAAGCAATTAATTTAGAACCATCGAGCGAGGTTCAACCTGAACCCGATATTGAACAAAGCCGTTGGCAGCGCAGTTATAGTTGGCTTGGGCAAACGGCTCGGAAATTACACCTCCGCGTTGTTGCTAAATATGCTGTCATTGGGGCGATTAGTATTGGGATATTTGTCTTAGTATTTAATTTTCCAATCTGGTACACAGATATTAAGTACAAATTTTTTAAACCGAGTCCGCAACCAGCAGTTACTCAACAAGCTAATTTAGCGCTGGCCGAAAAAGTATCTGCTGAATCTGTGGTAATAATCCCAAAAATTAATGTTAATGCACCTATCCAATACATTCC
>CAZGCZ010000049.1:0-7963 GCA_964524615.1 uncultured Candidatus Saccharibacteria bacterium | reverse complement strand
CACCGTCTTGCCCAGGAGTAATGCCAATGGTGAGAGCTAGTCTCAAAGCATCAGTGCCATATTTTGCTGTCATAGCTAATGGATCAATCACATTGCCTCGAGATTTACTCATTTTTTTGCCATGAGCATCAAGAACGAGACCATGCAGATAGACAGTTTTAAACGGTACTTTTTTGGTGCGATAAAGTCCTAGCATAATCATGCGAGTAACCCAGAGGAAGAGAATATCGCGACCGGTTTCCATCACTGAAGTGGGGTAGAAACGGTCAAAATCACCAGTGCTCATAAGGGTTGCAAAAGGCCACTGCGAACTGGAGAACCAGGTATCAAAAATATCGGTCTCGGCCTCGAAGCCATTTTTTCCATAAACAGCTTCAGCTTCTGCGTCCGTTCGAGCAAAAATAAATTCTGGCTTTGAATTATCACCTGTAGCATTGTAGTAAATGGGTATGCGGATACCCCACCAATCCTGGCGGCTAATATTCCAATCGCGCAAATTTTTCAGCCAATTAAGTGCTAGTTTCTTAAAACGCTCTGGCACAATTTCGATTTCACCAGATTCGAGAGCTTCAATAGCTGGTTTTACAAGCGGTTCGACTTTGAGCCACCACTGTTCGGTTACCAACGGCTCTATTTGTACGCCATCCCGATCGTGTATGGCTACGCTATGTGAATAATTCATATCGATGTGGTCGATTAATCCGCGTTCCTCCAGATCATGAACGATTGCTTGCCGGGCCTCATCTGATTTCATACCGGCATATCGTCCAGCGGCAGGTAACATTCGACCATCTATGCCGATTGCAGCAATTACATCAAGGTTGTGCTTTTGCGCTAATTCCCAATCATTTGGATCATGAGCCGGAGTTACTTTAACCACTCCAGTACCAAATTCTGGGTCAATACTAGGATCTGCAATAACTGGTAGGGTACGCTTGCCCCACAATAATTCTACTTCCACATCTTTACCAATATATTTTTGATATCGCTCATCTTTCGGATGAACGGCAATTGCAGTATCGGCAAACATCGGCTCTGGGCGCACTGTAGCGACAACAAAAGGACCATATTTAATGTAATACAGCGGATCAATTTGTGGACGATGTTTAATTTCTATATCTGCAAAACTGGATTGGCAGCGCGGACACCAATTAACAATTCGGTTGCCCCTATAAATAAGACCGTCATCAAGCAATTGCTTAAAGGTTTGATAAACAATTTCGATAATGTCCGTATCGAGCGTAAATTTTGATCGAGACCAATCAACAGAAAAACCGAGTGACCTGATTTGTTGCTCCATTGTCGATTTGTTTTTGAGAGTAAAATCCATAACTGATTGATAGAATTTTTCCCGCCCCAAGTCAAAGCGGGATTTATTTTCTTTCTCGAGCAAGCGTTCATAAACCACCTGCGTTTCAATCCCAGCATGATCGGCTCCTGGTAGCCATAGGGTAGGACGCCCTTGCATGCGGGCATGTCGTATCATAATGTCTTCGACGGTATACATGGCATGCCCTGCGTGTAGCTCACCATTAGCATTTGGCGGCGGCATGACAA
The DNA here is from genome assembly GCA_964524615.1 of uncultured Candidatus Saccharibacteria bacterium. Taxonomy (GTDB): domain Bacteria; phylum Patescibacteriota; class Saccharimonadia; order CAILAD01; family JBBSBN01; genus CAZGCZ01. Next base: position 6,406 of record CAZGCZ010000049.1, on the reverse strand, counting down.
TACAAAAAGGCTCACTATCAGGGTTGTCTTTTGGCGCAAAAGCACCAGATTTTTCCCAACGTTGGTAAATCTCCGCCTCGTATTTAGCCGGTTCGTAGGCTTTCTCCATCATAGATATCTTACTAGATTTGTCCTGTGCAAGCTAGAAAAGGAAAGGCCCCCACGGAAATCCGTAGGGGCCACCCTCATTGCAACATCGCCTTGCGATTAACAACCACTGCCCGCCCAGGGGCCTGTGCCAGCTTGGGCGTAGGCTTGGTTGAACCACTCGTCTTGGACGGAGGGCGGGGCGTCGATAGCCCTGGCATATCCGCCAAAGTTGTCCCAAGTGGAATCGAGTACCTGGTAACGGCCGCTTGCCGACGAGATCGGGTTCTGAGCTTGGTACAACCCAGAAGTGGCGGACTCGTGATTCGTCACACAGGTGCGACACGACTCGAGGTCGTTGCATCCGCCTGCGTTTGACGAGGGAGCGGATTGAGCACTTGCTTGCGCTGCGTCGGCTTCGGCTTGTTGGGCTTGCGCCTGTGCCTGAGCTTGGGCAACGGCATCGAGGTATTGCCTGACCTGTTCGTCATGCACAGCCTGAAGGTAGGCACTGAGCTGCGCTTGCTGCTGGGCAAGCTCTTCACTCAGGCTGGTCAGGTCGTACTGCGTATCACTCACTGGGCTACTGGCTTGAAGCGCCAACCCGGTGTGCGCTGGTGTCGAAGCCTTGGAGGAAGGTAGATGGCGACCATGTGTCAGAGCAAAGCTACTGCACACAATCCCCAGTACTACGACCAAGGACAAAAACAGCCCACGCCAATGGTGACGCGCCTTATTTGGTTGTGAAACCGCACGAGTAGGTTGTGCGGGTTCTGCATCAGCGATTTCTGTCGCTAGTTGTCGCATCGTTGCTCCTTGGAGCCACGTTCGCCATGAAGGCAAACGGAGGGACTTATGGGGATAGACGGTGCGGGCAACCGCTAACAGTTGTCGCGAAGCGTTTTATTGCGCTTCGGGAGATATAGGTTGGGGAGAACGTCTTACGGCACAAGACCAGCGAGCTTCAAACGCATATCTCCGTACGAGAACCGATAACGATCACTCCTGAAGTAGGTCGTTAATGACTCCTTTCTTTTTGGAGGATACAACAACATGGTAATTTTGCCTTAATAAAGCCAAAATGTCAATAGTTTTAGAGTGTTTCTAAACTGGAATCCACTTGCAAAGCGGCCGCTGAGAGTGTTTGAATATTGTTTTGAGGCATTTTAAAAGCCGCTGCAGCAATCATTGCAGCATTATCGCCACATAACACATTGGGCACAAAAATAGCGTTTGGAAGGGCTCTCTGGAGCTCCAAGCGCAAACGTTTATTGGCTGCCACACCACCACCGACTACCACACAAGCTGGATTGAAAGTTTCATAAGCTTTTTGCGTATTGCGAACCAAACTTTTTACTAAGGTTGATTCAAAGCTCGCAGCAATGTTGGCTTTTTGCTGTTTTGACAGCTTGTCCTGATTTTCTAACTCACGAGCTTGCCGTAAAACTGCAGTTTTGAGACCAGAAAAACTAAAATCTAGCGGATTTTTCATCTTTGCAATTGGGAATTGATACGTTTCGTCGTTGCCATCTTCGGCTATTTTGGAAATAGCCGGCCCTCCTGGATAGGGCAGGCCAAGTAGTTTAGCGACCTTATCAAAAGCTTCACCGGCAGCGTCGTCTTGGGTTTCGCCCACAACTTTAAAACTAAGATCTTGCTGATAAACAGTGAGCGCCGTGTGCCCACCAGAGACAGTTAAGGCTAGAATTGGAAAAGAAGGTGGCGAATCAGTAAGAAAGGCAGCCATAGCATGAGCAATAATATGATTAACCCCGATCACCGGTATTCGATAAATTTCTCCAAGTGTTTTGGCAGTTAAAACTCCGATCAAAAGTGAACCGATTAAGCCTGGCCCGCGCGTGACCGCAATAGCATCAATATCATTCATAGTTACTCCGGCATCATCCAGAGCTCTTTGTAAGACTGGTAATATTTCTCCAATGTGACTTCGGGCAGCAACCTCTGGCACAACTCCACCGTATTGGGCATGAATATCAATTTGGCTGGCAATAATATTTGATAGAATTTTTGTTCCATCTTCTACCACGGCAATAGCTGTTTCGTCGCAACTGGTTTCAATTCCAAGAATCTTCATAACTTGCAAATTGTACCTGAAAAAGCTGTTACAATAAAGTTATGAATGCATATGAAGGTCTACCGCCGCAAAACTGGGATGACGTTATCTCAAAACTTCATGGCAATGTTTTGCAAAGCCGAGTCTGGGCTCAGTTTCAGCAGAATTTAAGACAACAAGTCATTTATAGTTCAGGTGAGGGTTGGGCTTGGTGTGCGGCAGTGCGAAAAGCTCGCGCTGGGATTAAATATCTTTATGTCCCATACGGACCAATTGTGAATGATAAAGAATCATTAGAACAGGCAATGACCAGTCTTGAACAAGCTGGCAAGCAAGCTAAGGTAGATTTTGTTCGTGTCCAGCCAGTCGGTGCTGTAAATGAGTCTGACATGGTAATTTTTAAAACTCAGATTATTGGAGAAGTTAATCCAGTTCACACAAATGTTTTGGACCTAACTCAAACAGAAGAACAATTGCGCAGCGGCTTAGAATCTGGTCACCGCAACCGCGTCAACGGAGCTGAGCGGCGTGGTATTTCAATTCATAAACCAGAGGGAGATAGTATCAGTGAGTTTTTGAGAATGGCACATGACACGGAGCGACATAACAAAATAAAACTCTATAGCGATCATTATTTCAAAACGATGTACCAAACCCTACGCGCTTCAAACAATGCTCAATTATATGTGGCAGAGGCAGGCTCAGAAGCCGTGGCGGCAGCTATTGTATTTGATTGGGACAAGACTCGCTATTACGCCTATGCTGCAGCAGACCAAGCCAAAAATCGCAAAATTGGTGCGGCGGTTGTCTTGGTATGGCAAACAATTTTAGATGCGAAAGCTATAGGGAAAACTGAGTATGATTTCTGGGGTGTTTCACCAGCCAATGACGCGTCTCACAAATGGGCAGGACTATCAGCTTTTAAACGTGGCTTTGGTGGGATTGATAAAACTTATCTGTCTGGCTACGATGTCATACTTAAGCCAACGAAATACAAGCTCTATCAACTTGCTAGCAAAATGGTGCGACCATGATTCGATTTGCTACTGATTCTGAACTCAAAAACTGGAATAAGCTGGTTGCCAAAAATCCGGATGAAGGACATATTTTGCAAACATATGAATGGGGTGAGTATAAAAACCAATACAAATGGCGGCCATTGCGCCTTATTTTTGAAAGCGGTTCAGACAAAATTGCGGTGACATTACTAGCGAAAAATGTTCGAGGCATGGGGCGAGTTTATTATTGTCCTAAGGGGCCTGGGCTATTTGCAGATTTTAAGCCTACTGTCGCGAATCAAAAACTATTCCGAACTTTTACTCGTGAAGTAAAACGGTTTTTGAATAAACAGGACAAAAAGGGGCTAATTCTTATTATTGAGCCGGAAGTATTGCGTGATTCAATCGATTTAACCCGCTTTGGCTATGACAAATTTCGTCGGGATATCCAGCACACAGCCACAATTTTAGTTGACATAAATAAGTCGCCGGAAGATTTGCTCAGCAGTTTCAAACAAAAAACTCGCTACAATATTAACTTGGCAAAACGCCGCAATGTCGCAATTGAAAACCGTCCACCAGATAAAAACATGGTTGATTTGATGTACAAGCTCATGCAGGCAACGCAAAAGAGAGCTGGCTTTTTTCTGCGTCCCAAAGAGGCCTTTGCCACTTATTGGCAAAGTTTTGCCAATGCTGGAATGGCTCAGTTTTTGGTCGCCACTCATGAAAAAGACGATTTAGCGGCAGAGTTTGTAATGATATTTAACAACCGCGCTTATTACAAAGAAGGAGGTAGTTTTGAAATAAAACGTAACTTAATGGGGAGCTATTTATTGCGTTATGAAGCTATGCTGTGGGCTCATGAGCACGGAGCAAAACTCTATGACTTAATGGGGGTTCCGCCACACGATAAAATGACGCCAGCTCATCCGTTCTTTAGCCTCTATCAGTTCAAAGCTGGATTTTCTCCTGAAGTGACTGAGTTTGTCGGTTGTTATAATCTTGTTTTGAACCCAAGAGCTCGCGTTTGGCTGAAAACAGAGCGTTATTACAATGCTATTTATTCGCGTATTAAGAAAAACCTTTACTACTAAATATGGCAAATCTCGACACTATATTTAAAGCTTATGACATCCGCGGCCGCGTTCCAGACGAGCTGGATGCTCATACCACACAGCTTATTGGCAGAGCATTGGCTGATTTTTTGCCCGCCGGCACCGTGGCAGTTGGTCGTGATATGAGGGCAGACTCAGAGCAGCTTGCTCAAGCCATGATTAATGGGCTAGTGCAGCAGGGGAGAATAGTACTGAATCTTGGTCAAATTACATCTGACATGATGTATTTTGTGATCGGAGATATGAAATTGGCTGGGGGAGCCATGATTACTGCGAGTCATAATGCTGCAGGTTATAACGGGGTTAAATTGACTGGCGCCGGAGTAGTGCCAATAGGCCAGGGGAGTGGCTTGGAGAAAATTAAAGCTTCAATTAATGACAATGATTTTCTCAAAAGCAATCAGCCCGGCCACGTTGATGAAATTAATCGTATAACCGATTTTGTGAGCCATGCTATTACTGTAGCCGAGCAAAATTTTGGCAAACTCAGTTCACTTAATATTGGTTATGATGCTGGTAATGGAATGGCAGGAATTTTTGTTGATGCTCTGCGCCAGAGCACACCGCTCACTATCGAAGGACTTTATTTGGAGTTAGATGGATCATTTCCGAATCACCCAGCCAACCCAATGGTGGAACAAAATTTGGCTGCTCTGGAGAAATTAGAAATTAAAGATCATTTGCAAGCTGGTGTAGCCTTTGACGGCGATGGTGACAGGGCATTTCTGGTGGATGAACAAGGTAAAGTATTATCAGCCAGTATTCTTGGCTCACTGCTTGCCGCTGAAACGCTCAAACGGCATCCCGGGGCAAAGATTATTTACAGCGCACTGTGCTCGCACATTGTACCTGAAACTATTACGGCTAATGGTGGAGAGCCTGTGATTTCACGCGTTGGGCATACTTTCATCAAGGCTAAAATGAAAGAATTTAACGCAATTTTAGGAATTGAACATTCGGGGCATTTTTACTTCGCAGATAATTATGAGGCTGACTCAGGGTTGATTGCAGCTTTATCAGCACTTGGTATTTTGTCTAATTCGAACATGGTTTTGTCGCAACTTTGTGCACCATATCGGAAATATTTTGATTCTGGTGAGATTAATTTTCCGGCTCAAGATATGACAGCTTTGTTACAAATGTTGCAGCAAAAATATGCTGATGCGCAATTATCTCAAATTGATGGACTGAGTGTTGAATATTCTGACTGGTGGTTTAATGTCCGGCCAAGTAACACTGAGCCAGTGGCTAGGCTCAACATTGAAGCCATTTCGAGTCAATTATTGGAAGAAAAGTTAAAAGAGTTGAAAAACGAGCTTAAAATACTCTCTTGACAAAAACTAAAACTTGTGCTAGAATACAAAACATAATTCTTGTCAAGATAAGAATTGATCTTAACAATATGTGTGAGAATCAGAGGGGGATCTCCCTCTTTTTGTTTTTCTGTTAACGGTCTTGCGGGCCAAGCGACCAAGCTTGAATTGATTGTTTAGCCCACAAGATCTATCCAAACAACGAACAAAAAGAGAGGAGGTAATCTTGCGACTCGCCGCTCGAGCTGGTCCGGGTAGTTTCTGCCCGAACTGCATTCCGATGGAGAAGTTCCTCGCCACGGCGGCCTGACGCGAAGACCGCGCCGGCGCCCGTCCAAGTCCGATCTGATCAGGCAATACCCGCACTGATAGCGGGTCTGATCCCAAGCTGGGAGAGGGGGGTGATGCTCTTACTGCTTTTGCTGCGAGTCCTGGCAGTCAGGCCGCAGCAACGTGCGATGGCCGACACGGGTCGGATGCATCGCGGGCAGCGCTACAGCGCAGGTCTCGAGGGCCTGGTCTGCTCGTAGCGGCTCTGCCGCAACACTGCACCGCATGAGTCCCCTTGAAATCTGGGGATCGATAGGGCCGGTAATGAGTGCAAGTAAGACAAGTCGCATGGGTGCGCACTCAAAGCTTGTGCCAGCGGACCGAAAAAGGGGCCGGAGTTGGGGGTGTAGCCAGGGTGTCGGTGCACCGCACCACATCCAAGGACACCCCCAACCGCCCATCTCACACAATTGTTGCCTCACCGCCTGAACTCTCAGGCGGTTTTTCTTTGGTAAAAAAGTTATAATGCTGTTTATGGCGACAATT
>CAZGCZ010000048.1:0-9952 GCA_964524615.1 uncultured Candidatus Saccharibacteria bacterium | reverse complement strand
CGAAATTTAAAGTGGATATAGCTAATAAAATTGGTGCTGAAATGGCTTTTGACGATACCTATGATGTAGCTGAAGCATTGGCAGAAAATGGACTTCAGGTCTATTTAATAGACAAACCGTGGAACCAAATGGATGATTTGCACGATAACATGGCTCGAGTTAAAGATTTTGGTCACGCAGTTAATATTGTGACAAAAAAATAACCCGCTAAAATTTCTAGCGGGATTTTTGCAGCTTAAGGCTTAACAGGCAGTTAGCCAATGCCACCACTCCTGGATTGAACGGCACAATAGCTCGATCAAGCGCTCGAGCGGTGATGAAGTAGTCATTTGGATCAGCTTCAGCAGGCTCAACCTGGTCATTTTGCAAGGTATGGACATAAACAATCGCGTTGCGTTTGATGCCACTATTCGCAAACAGTTTTTGCCAGCCTTCAATTGATTGCGGGCCTGGTAGATCACGCGACTGATTGAGCTCACGCCAAATGTCTTTTTCGGTCGGCTCTCGAGAAACCAGCACAGCAGCATCGGCAGAATTTGCCCACAAGCCATTGTGTTCGTATTGGTAATTGCCCTGGATGTCTCCAAGCACAATTGAACGCTGGTCAGCCAGGAACGGTTCAACATAGCGCGAGTAAATATCTGCGTCAACGAAGCCAGTTCGTTTGGTTCGTTCAGCCCAACTTTTATAACCAAGAAGTGGGGCATGAGTATCGCTCCACGGATCGAGCTCGTGCAAGCCAACGTCGTGACCAAGCATTTGTAAGTAGACGAAGACAGAGCAGGCGAGTGTGGATTTACCAGCTCCGTCATAGCCACCGATTAGGACTTTGAAGCTCATTTTACTCCTCTCATAGCTTTACCAGCTCGCCGTTGCAGAGCCGGCGCAGATACGGTTCCTGTTTGTGATCAAGCCACTCAGGGCTCATTTCGAAGGGGTGTCGCCAGTACTCCTGGTTACATTCGCAGCAAATCATATTGCCATCTGCACGGTAGTAGCCAGGATCGGTGCGGCACTTGCAGCTGCAGCGACACAATTCGCAGACCTGATGCGATGGGTGAGGAAAAATTCGCAGGCCATTACACTGCTTGTGATTCCCAACCCAGCAGTGGCTACACAGAGACAAGTGTGCCATCTCCTCTGGGTGATTCATGCCAAGCGGCGTGTACAAACACATCACTTACCACGCCACCGCAGCGACCGCAGTTGTAATCGTGTTCACCATGGCGTGTGAGTTGATGTGCGATCAACCAGTGGTAAAGCAGAACCAAGTCTTGCCATTGGTGGCGCAGTTTTTGCCAGTCTTCGCTCATCCCTCCAACAACGTCGGGATGTTCACGATAGTACTTCTCAGCGCGCTCAACGGAGTAACTAGTGTGATGAGGTACTCGATCATGCCACTGTCCAAGCAGATTATGTCCTCTAGGAAGATCACATCCGAAAACGTCTCCAAAACCGATCTGGATCCGCTCGTTGCAACGAGGCAAATTGGCATACTCTGGCTCCATCAATTCTGTCGCCATGAGCATGCCTACATTGTGATAGAGCTCAATATCAATACGCCTACATGTTTGATCAACCCAGTCATCGGTCATGAGCTACCTCTTTTTCAAATTGCTTCTTAAAGACAATTTCAGCGTAATCTGAGACTCATCTGGTATCTAGTCGTAAACATTTGAGTCAATTTTTATTGACTAACCTGTTACACTAAAGGCATGCATCATTTACAGACCAAAATTCTTTATGCGCTAGCGATTGAAGATGGCTTAAAATTTTCTGCGCTTAAGCCAAAAAATATGGAAAGCAATCAGTTCATGTATCATCTTAAAAGTGTGATGGCCCAAGGCTATGTTAAAAAAAATGACTCGGTTTATCAGCTCACGCCAAAGGGCTTGCGTTATGTCAGCGCGCTAAGCTTTGAACTTTTGAGTACTCGCATGCAGCCAGTCATCAAAACCATGATTTACGCCGAGAATGATCAGGGCCAACAGCTACTGTATCGTTTCAATCGGCAGCCGCTGCGTGGCAGAACTGGGCTTGTCACGGGAAAAATTCATTATGGAGAAACAGAACTAGAGGCGGCCGAGCGAGAACTTATGGAAAAAAGTGGGCTAACTGCCAAGCTAGAATATATTGGACAGGTTAATACTCGGACATATAAAGAAAATGAACTTGTCACCCATACGCTTTATTTCATATTTAAAGCAGAAAAAGCTTCTGGCAAGCTAACCAAAAGTGATTTGCACGGAGAAAGTTTTTGGGGTAAAGTTGATGACTACCAAGATGCTCAACTTATGCCTGGGTTGTCTACGATTATGAAACAGATCAAAAATCATAAATCCATTTTTTTTGAAGAACTATCAACCAAACTATGAATAAATTTTTATCATCGCGCGATCGCCCGTTGGTAATCGCTCATCGAGGGGCAAGCGCTAATTATCCAGAAAATACTATGATTGCCTATGAGACTGCGATCGCAGAAGGGGCGGATGCAATTGAGCTTGATGTGCGCTTAAGTCTTGATAAACGGCTTGTTATAATGCACAACAACTCAATCGCCGCTTCTACTGGTGGCCAGGGCCGTGTGTCACGCATGACGCTGAGGGAGCTGCAAAAATATCAAACGGAAGATGGCAAACCCATACTGACTCTTGATGAAGTATTTGATAAATTAGCTGGCAAAGTAGGCTTCTCATTAGATCTTAAATACGCTATCGGCCCAAGAAAAGTAGAAATTATTACAGCTGAATTGGTCAAAAAATATAATATTGCTGATCAAGTGATGTTTTGCGGGCCATTTTGGGCAGCAAAACGCATCAAAAAAGTCATTCCCAATGCAGTTTTTTGTTGGAGTTTTATTGGTGGAACTAAATTCATCAGCTTTTTAACCAGGCGACACTTTGATGTTTGGGGAATTCGAGTAGGTAAATATTCACGGTTGTCATACCGCAGCCTACTGAGAAAGCGGGTTATGATTCATGGCTGGGTAATTGATGACGCCTCACTACAGGCGAAGCTCATCTCTCAACATATAGAAATGATTACAACAAATAAACCAGCTCAAGCTCGTAAATTAGTTGATAGTGTACCAGTTGTTACTTCTTAAATTTTTCTAGATCAAGCGCGGCAGAATTAATACAGAACCGTTGACCGGTAGTATCTTTTGGTCCATCGTCAAAGAGATGGCCTAAGTGGGCGCCACAATTACTGCAAGTAACTTCAGTACGGTTCATACCATAACTTTCATCTGGACGCATCGTTACGGCTCCCGGTAAGGCCCGATCAAAACTAGGCCAGCCGCTGCCAGATTCAAATTTATTATCCGAGCTAAATAATCGCTGGCCACAGACCTTGCAGTGATAATAACCAGGATCGTGCTCGTCCCAATATGCTCCAGTAAAAGCCGGCTCAGTACCTTGTTCTTGCGTAACATGGTAACTCATCGGATCTAATTTTTTTTTGAGCTCGTCTTTTGAAGGAATGTTATTGCTAGTCATCGCTTTCTTTCTTTGCTTCGGCTATTAATTCATTAAGATTAGTCGTAAATGGATTTTCTTTTAATAATTTTGCTAAATGAACAGAATTATGAACCATATAACGTACGGTTTTATTGGTATACAGATGTTTTTCGCCGCCGGCTTCAATATAACTCGGCCCCGGTCCTGCTTCTCCTACCCAGTACGTGTCTGAATTTGGCGCAATTGCAGCCCCCAAATGAGTTAAATTAAACAAGGTATTAGCAGCTACATCATGAGCTCCATCTTCATTACCGGTCACAATTACACCAGCCACTTTGTTATAAAGGGGGAATTGTCCGGTTTTCGGATCTCCTTCTTCATAGGTGCCATCCAATCGTTCTATGATCATTTGTAAAACACTACCTCTGACGCCAAACCAAATCGGGCTACCAAAGACTAAAATATCAGCTGCCTTTATCTTTGCGAGTATTTCTGGCCATTGGTCGCCATCACCTTCATCTGAACTAACGCCAAATTTTATGGTATAGTCACGTACGCGCACTACTTCAGTTTTAACGTTTAGTGACTCATATAATTTCACGGCCTTATCTATTAATGCGCCAGTATTTGACACAGTTGGTGAGGGTTTAAGTGTGCAATTAAGCAATAGAGCTGAGAGTTCCATAATTTTATTGTACACCATGTATAATAAAGAAAAGGAAGATTACAAATGTATTCAGTTCATACAGCCTATCACATTGCGGCACCAACCAAGCAAGTTGGGCAGGCTTTACGCATGTGGAGTGCGAAATGACAAAGCCGCAACTACAAAAAGCTGATTTCGGTGGGGGTTGCTTTTGGAGCGTTGAAGAAGTTTTTCGCACCACACCTGGTGTCATTAAAACCGCAGTTGGCTATGAGGGCGGCCATGTTGACCATCCTACGTATGAGCAGGTGGTAAGCCACACTACTGGGCATGCGGAAACAGTACAGGTTAGCTTTGATCCGGACAAAATAAGTTTTCAGCAACTGCTTAAGCTTTTCTTTGAACACCACGACCCCACGCAATTAAATCGGCAAGGGCCTGATGTTGGCGAAAATTACCGAAGCGTGATTTTTTACCATAATGACAGTCAAAAAAAAGAAGCTGAAGATTATATAAAAGAAATTCAACCGAAATTTAATGAGCCAATTGTGACTCAGGTAGTTCCAGCTCAAACTTTTTGGCAGGGAGAAGAATATCATCAACAATATCTTCACAAACGCAATCTTGGCATTTGCTACTAAAGTTTGACAGTCTTTATTCCAATCGTTAAGATAGTTGAGATAAGTTAAGAGGGCGGCCGCCAATAAGGCGGTTTTTTGTAGCCTGCGAACTGAGCCAAAGCTTTTAAGACCCAGCTCGCAGTCGGCAAACCGGCTGAGCCCTTCGAGTTTTCAAGGAGTGAGAAATGGACGTTCTGACGATCACGCCAGTGGCCCAGAAAGTCATGGCTCGGCTCGATAGTCGAGAGTCAACCAACTTTTATGTCTTGGCAACGTTGCGTTGCACAATGTGCGGAGATGTCACAACGGAGCAATCTCCTGATGTAGAGCTGAGAGTTAAAGATCGAGAACCAAGCGCCTATGTCTATCAAGGCATTCTGGCTATCTCCAAAGATCGCAAATGTTCAAAATGCGGATTCTTGAGCGGCGTGCCGGACCGACAGCTTGAAGAAATCAGACGTGATTTGAACAAGACTGTCACAGTCGATTGGATCGAATACCACCTCCAGCAAAAATGGCCGGAATCTATAGCCAAATCGGCCAATCACAAGCCACGTTTGAGCCAAGATGCTCTAGCTGAAGTCTTGGCCAAAGCTCGCAAGCAGGTGCCGACTGGCTCCATCTGGGTTCATTACAAGAATCCCAACAATCAGTATCGAGTTGTTGCTATTGCCCTGATCGAAGACAGTGAGCTTCCAACAGTTATTTACCGGTCTTTGCAGGAGAAAAAGCTGACTTGGTCGCGCCCGCTCAATGATTTCTTGGCTAAAGTTGAAGGAAAGCCAGACCATCAGCCTCGTTTTCGCCGTGTCCCACAGCCAAAAACTACCAGAACAAAGTAGTCTCGGCCCAAACCCTCGTAGATATTTTACGAGGGTATTTCTTTTGAGCAGTATATAATAGCTGTATGAAACCCGCAGAATTCTTTGAACAGACTCTTAAACACACTAATCGTGCAGTTATTAAAATCAAACCAGATCAGTGGCACAAATCGACGCCTGATACGGAATGGAACCTTCGTACACTGCTAAACCACATGGTTTATGAGCTGGTTTGGGTACCTGATCTGTTAATAGGCAAGACAGTAGCGGAAGTTGGCGATAAATATGAAGGAGACGTTCTTGGGAAAAACCCACTTGAATCTTGGCGCAAAGCCATGCATTCAGCTATTGCTTCCGCATACCGAGTAGACCCTCAGAGTGAGGTGCATTTATCGTACGGCGATGTCTCGGCCGAACATTATATATATGAAAATGGCGGCGATATCTTTATTCATGGGTGGGATGTTGCTAAAGCAATTGGAGCAGATGATACGCTTGAGCCGAAATTGGCAGAGATACTTTATGATAAAGTTTTGCCGAGAGCTGATGAATTTGCCGCCAGCGGTTTGTTTGGTACACCCATAGAAGTACCTGACGATGCCGATATTGCTACCAAATTACTAGCTCTTTTTGGGCGAAAAAATAATAAAAATCTCCCAGACTAGAATTTCTAATCTGGGATAGCGGTATAGCGCGGATCGTCGACGATGTGCTCATAAAAGGGATTGTCTGGAGAAATATCCGTTGATTCGACCCAAAAGCCACCTTCAAAACCACCAAATTTGGCCAATTTGTGGGTTCGCATATCTTCTACTTGTTGGTGTGTGGCACCATGGAAGTGAGCGAAATCAAGCGCGGCTTGTATGACATCTGCGGCAACTTCTGTAGCAGCTGTGCTACTAGCTGGCTTTGTGCCTTGAAGTTCATGAGCCTCTTCAACGACTTTTGAACCTAAGGCGAGTTCCAGCTCGTCACCTTCGAGCTGTCGGAAATCTGGCTTTTCACCAGTTTCAATCATTGTTTTTAGGATGCGGTCTCGAACAAGTTTACGATACAAGTAACGAGGCATATTTTTAGTATATCAGATTACAATAGATCAGCCTGCTAGCTGGATGCTTTTTTTGTATTCATTCGTCTATCTAAATAGTCTTTGAATAAAATTTGCGCACTAGCGGCTATCGGAATAGCAACCAATACACCAACAATACCACCAAGCACAGCTCCGAAAATTGCTGCAATTGCCACGATGAGCGGGCTGATTCGTACGGTTTTGGAGTAAACCATCGGTTGTAAGATATGGTTTTCTACCTGTTGGTAAATGACAAAAAAGATAATGACAATAATTGCTTTGGTTACTCCACCAAAAATAAGTACCATAATTGCCACGATAACAGCTGCTAGTGTAGCTCCTACTAATGGTATTAAATCGAGGATACCGACTAAAACACCAAGGCTAACTCGGTAAGGTACCCCAAGAATAAGAAGCATTATCATGGTCGAAACTGCAGCAATAACACTTGTCAGCAGATTGCCATTTACATAGCCCGAAACAGTTTTGCGCATCCGCGACCAGAGGTGCTGACGTCGTTCTCGTTGATCGTTCGGCTGATAACGCCAAAAAATTTCTTCAAGACGCGGAAGCTCTAGTACTGTGAAAAATGTCAAAGTCAAAATTGTAATAAAACCAATAATACTGCCAATAATGCTGCCAAATATGCCAAAGGCTGACCGACTCGCTACTGAACTAATGATTTTATCTTGGTAATTAGAAGCTAGTGATTGAATATCATGGCTGCGTAGATAATTAGCAGCAATATTATTGGTTTGGAGGAACTCATTATAATAACGAGGTATTGCATGGACCAAGTCATTTGATTGGCGAACAATTGGAGGTGTGAGTACAAATCCAACAAAGCCTAAGATTAACAGAGCAACCAGAAAGACAAATAAAACTGCTAACCCACGACTGCGGCGGGGGAGGTATTTGCTGATATAGTTTACCGGAGATTCTAATGCTAAGGCCAAAAATATTGAAACGCCCACCCAAATTAACTCGCGCTGTAGACGCACTAAAGCTAGGCCAAGCAGTATAAATACTCCAATCCAAGCTAATACGCGGATGATCGTTCGATTACTGATTTGTAACTCGCTCATGGGCGTAACTGTACAATAAAATATTATTTATAGCAAGAATAAGTATTTTGTGTGTAAATGCCATAAGTTTTATGCCAGATTATTATTGCGCTATTGACATAAGGTTATTTGAGGTTATTATTAGGTTAAGATCGTGGGCGGAGATCCCTAACATTAAATAAGGAGTTCTAGTCCATGGACACTATGGAAATTACCCTTGCCTCTACAGCTTCGCTCGTTACGCGAGGTATTGTAGCTTTGGCTTTTGGTGTGATGGTATTGGTTTGGCCATCTGTCACGCTGCACGTTATATTAATTTTATTTGCACTCTATGCATTGCTCGGTGGTGCAGCTGCTGCAGTTACTGCTGTAGTTGAGCGCCACAATGAGAACAACTGGGTCTTAGGGCTCATCTTTGGGACTATTTCAGCCCTGATTGGTGTATACCTATTGGCTAACCCACATGTTACAGCACTTGTGCTGATCTTCATGATTGGGCTATACGCTGTTGTTGCCGGTATTATCGACTTAATTGTTGGTATTAGCATGCGCAAAGTTATCAAGGGCGAATGGATTCTCATCATTGTAGGAATTCTGTCAATCGGCGTAGGTTTGTACTTTTTTGCAAACCCAGGTGCCGGTGCAGTTGCACTACTCTGGTTGATCGCAATTTATGCACTGGTTAGTGGTGTATTATTGTTAGCTGCTGCAGCATCTCATAATGCAGTTGCTCGCCGCAAAGCTTAAATAAAAATTACAAAGTATTAGGACTAGGCTTGGCAATAAGCTGGACTATCGAGAGATAGCTAACCAGCAGCGCCAAGCCTATTACTATATTGCTAATAAATAGTTTTTGGGCGAGTAATAAGATGATAAGGAGTACGATTACACCGGCAAGAAACAACCAGAGACGCCATTGAAGGGCAAACTTCCTCACCTCCAGAGCCCATTGGTATAGCTTAGTTTTGGGGAACCTGTTAATCCGTAGTGCTTGTTGAATTTGCCGGCTAGATTTGCCTGGACCAAACAGTAAGGCCAGAAGAATAATTGCCAGACCGACAAATAGCGCAACCACAATTCTAGCCCGCAAATTGCTATAAAAAGCTTCATAAATAACAGAACTGGCTTGGCGGTACAGTGAATTTTTGATTGAGTTTAGTGCTTGGTTGGAAAGAACCTTATTAATGATCAGCATAAGAGCGGCAGTAAAACTAATGAATGCTCCAGACACTAAAATAGCACGGCGGCGGTTATAGGCTACTGCAATGGCTGCTAATATCAAGCCAACAAACACAAATGGCAGCGTGTGTGCAGAAGAATTTATAAGATTATAAACTTTGTTCAGTTGTCTGGCTGTTTGGTTAAGATTTACGGGTATTTCACTTAATTGATCTTTTTGGGCGTCGCTTAATATTGGATCCACACCAAGGCGTTCGCGAATCTTGGCTAACACGGGGCCGGCCTTTACGACAGCTTGCTGAAGCTTGCTATCTTGGGGTGGCGGTTGTTGAATACGACTCAGCAATTGTGATTGGGCAGTACGGTTTATCTCTGTCCAAGCCTGCACAAAGGTATCGCTTTGAATAAAATTGCTAACTATTCCTGTCAACCTACTCTTAATTGTATCGCTCAGCGGTGCTGCTAAAGCTGAAAGTTTGGGAGGCAAAAACTGATTGAGCAGATCCTGGGTGTTTGCCTGGCCAAAAAGCTGATCCGTTAAATAAGTTGATACAGCATTGGTAACTTGTGGATTCTGAGGCAGCGGCGTAATTATTTCTACGTAACGGTCAGTACTAAAAATATTATCCCGAACATAACGAGTAGTAATCATGCTAATTAAAGACACAGAAGCTAGAAGAATAAGTAGATAGCTTAATACTGTTCGCCACCAGTGTTGCTTTAAATTATTATGTTTGTCAGCCATATCACTCTCTTTAGTAAGGTTTGTAATTATTATCTTGGTTATACCAGTCAATCCAAAAATTAGCAAACACAACTGGCTTAGTGAGCTCAGTTTTCCAACAATTTCACTGCTCATATTGACAAAAACTTTATCTGGGACAACAATGTAGAAAATAATTAATGTGAGGTATTATTATGAAAAGCGCCAAAGCAACTGGATGGGTGGGCTGGGTATTTTTCGCAGCTGTATTACTAATAATGGGAGGCATCTTCCAAGCTATTTCTGGCTTGGTAGCTCTTTCTCGAGATACGTTTTATCTCGTAACAGCCGACAAATTAGCGGTATTTAACTACACAACCTGGGGATGGGTA
>CAZGCZ010000047.1:0-2646 GCA_964524615.1 uncultured Candidatus Saccharibacteria bacterium | reverse complement strand
TCAGGTAATTCTGGCTGAAGCTGACGGTGTTGTGCAAAGTGCTACTCCAGACAATTTAAAAATCAAATACGATGGCGGCAAAAGTAAAACCTATAATCTTGCTAAGTTTGTACGAAGCAATAATGGTAGCTCAATCCATCAACGTGTCGTGGTTCGCAATGGTCAGAAGGTCAAAAAAGGCGATGTCCTAGCGGATGGCATGAGCACAGATAATGGTGAATTGGCACTTGGCCAAAACGTTCTTGTAGCCTTCATGAGCTATGAGGGTATGAACTTTGAAGACGCTATTGTGATTTCTCAGCGTCTGGTGCAAGACGACCGCTACAGCTCTATTCACATTGAAACTCATCAAATTGACGTTCGTGACACCAAACTAGGACCAGAAGTTGTAACTCGTGATATTCCTAATGTATCTGAAGAAGCTCTCAAAGATCTCGATGAAACGGGTATTGTGCGAATTGGCGCAGAAGTAACGGCTGGCGATATTTTGGTCGGTAAAATTACGCCAAAAGGTGAAACTGATTTATCAAGTGAAGAACGATTACTGCGAGCTATCTTTGGTGAAAAAGCTCGTGATGTTAAAGATACTAGTTTGCGTTTGCCAAACGGCGCTATCGGAAAAGTAGTTGGTGTTAAGATATTCTCCCGCGAAAACGGTGATGATTTACCAGCTGGTGTGACCGAACAGATTCATATTGCAGTTGCTCAAATGCGAAAAATTCAAGTTGGTGACAAAATGGCTGGGCGACACGGTAATAAAGGGGTTATCTCAAAAATTCTTCCAGTTGAAGACATGCCTCATTTAGAGGATGGCACGCCAGTAGATATTGTACTAAACACACTTGGTGTAGGTGCACGTATGAACATTGGTCAAATTCTTGAAACTCACCTTGGTTGGGCTGCTCAAGCACTTGGACTCAAAGTAGCTTCACCAGTCTTTGATGGCGTTAAACTCGAGCAAATCAAAAAAATGCTCAAAGACGCTAACTTACCAGAAGACGGCAAAGCCCAACTTTATGACGGTAAAACTGGTGAGGCTTTCGCCTACAAAACAACCGTTGGCTACAAATACATGCTAAAACTTAACCATATGGTGGATGATAAGATTCATGCTCGATCAACCGGTCCATACGCTATGGTGACCCAACAACCACTTGGTGGTAAAGCTCAAATGGGTGGTCAGCGATTTGGGGAGATGGAAGTTTGGGCTCTCGAAGCCTATGGTGCTGCCCACAGTTTGCAAGAAATTTTAACAATTAAGTCTGATGATGTGATTGGTCGCTCGAAAGCCTATGAGGCAATCATTAAGTCAGAAGATATCAAGGGTCCACGCGTTCCAGAAAGCTTTAATGTCCTTGTTAAGGAATTGCAAAGCTTAAACTTGGCTGCTGAACTGCAAGGAGCCAAAATTCAATCAACTGATGCCGAAGAAATTCTCTCCAGCGCTACTCGCGATGAAGCAACCGAATTAGCAGATGAAAAACTATTAGTTGGTAATAGCGATGACCAAGCAGTGGTTAATGTTGCAGATACTGGGAGTGAGGATGAATTCGATGCACTGGCTAATGCTGAAACCAAAAAGAACTTAACTGAGGAAGAGGTGTAACATGCAGCAAGATCAAGTAACAATGGATTTTGACTCAATCAAACTAAGTTTAGCTTCACCTGAGTTAATCGCTCAATGGAGCAATGGTGAAGTTACTAAACCCGAGACTATTAATTACCGCACGCAACGTCCTGAAAAAGACGGTCTTTTCTGTGAAAAAATATTTGGTCCAACCAAAGACTGGCAATGTTATTGTGGCAAATACAAAGGTATCCGCTATCGTGGTATAGTTTGTGACAAATGTGGCGTGCTAGTAACTCGTAGTATCGTACGTCGTGAACGAATGGGACATATTCAATTAGCCGTTCCCGTAACTCACATTTGGTTCTTGCGCGGTACGCCAAGCTCAATTGGTTTGATTTTGAACATGGGTGTGCGCGAACTAGAGAGAATCGTTTATTTTGCAAACTATGTTGTAACATCAGTTGATGACAAAAAGCGTAATGGTGTCCTTAAAGATCTGGAAGCTGATTATAAAAAACGCGTTGATGAAGCTAAAAAAGCTGCTGCCAAAGCCAAGGATGACAAGACTGAGATCGAAACAGCAGTTGCCGAAATTACGGCACAATACGAAGCTGCTCGAACAGAAATCAATAACCTCACGAAGTATCAACTTCTGCCAGAAGCAACTTTTCGTGAATTAAACCTCAAGTATGGCGAAATTTTTTCTGCTGCAATTGGCGCTGAAGCGATTCATCAGCTATTAGCAGAAATTGATTTGAAAAAACTAGCTAAAGAATTAAAGAATGAATCTGAGAACTCAATTGGCCAAAAACAGCGCAAAGCCCTCAAGCGCCTTAAGGCAATTGAAGGTATGCAGCTGTCAGGAATTCGTCCAGAATGGATGGTCTTAACTACCTTGCCAGTCATTCCGCCAGACTTGCGTCCAATGGTGCAACTTGATGGTGGCAGATTTGCTGCCTCTGACCTTAATGATCTCTATCGCCGTGTTATTAACCGTAACAACCGTCTAAAGAAGCTTTATGATCTTGAAGCTCCTGAAGTTATTTGTCGTAATGAAAAGCGTATGCTTCAAGAAG
>CAZGCZ010000046.1:0-3757 GCA_964524615.1 uncultured Candidatus Saccharibacteria bacterium | reverse complement strand
CGCTGTGGTTGTGCGAAAATCAATGTTTGACGAAGTTGGCGGCTTTGATCCAGCGTATTTTATGTATTTTGAGGATACTGATTTGTGGCGCAGGTTTCGCGCTATTGGGCACAAAATTCGATTTATACCAGAAGCTAAAATTATTCATCGTGAAAGTGCTAGCACCGAAGCTGGCGAAGGACGCAAAAAATTATATTTTGCATCTCAAGACATTTATTATCACAAATGGAAAACACCAATCTCTCAATGGGCCAATAAAACACTAAGGCGCTTAAACCCAAAAAAATAACCGGCTTTTATAATAAAGCCGGCCTTTTATTGCCTTCCACTCCAACTATCTGGTGCATAAGCCCAGCCTAAGTAGTGGTTGCTGAGACTATGGATGCCTGTTTGCCGAATAGGGTAATGATCCCCGACAAAACCCCAAGTCGTAATTATTTGATCGTTTCCTATTGAGATAGCTACGTGCCCAAAACCGTGGCCTCCGTCATAAAAAACTAATGCGCCGAGCGGGGGAGGATCATCGGTATGTATCCTGCCGGCATTTTTTTGGGCGTTGAAATTGGCAAAGGCCGAACCAAATACGCCAATTTTTCCGTAGGCGATTTCGACAAATGCTTCACACATTCCCGACCAAGCTACACCCAACTGGTCACTCCACGATGGATCGGGTGAGTTCAGCTCAATTGTTGCCCAACGCACAGCCCGGCTTTCGCGAGAGTTTGAAGAGCCGATTGCTCCAACACTCGGTAGTTGCACGGAAGCGTTAGAAGCAGCACTATTCACAGGGCAACTTGGATCAGGTCCCCACTGCAAGACCTGGCCATTTTCAAACCGTTGATGGCATAACCCGTCCTGCCAGTACGGACCGCTTGTTGGATAGCCCAGTGGCCCAGTGGCTCCACCAGAGTTTTGGTAAAGCGTTAGTCCTTGCCCCCAAAGAGCTACTACCACCCCGGTCTTATCGCCCGACATAATCATGGTTCGGCCATGGCAATCCGAGCAATTTGAGCTTAAAAAATCTTGCGCCCAACCATGATGAGCTGAAGTGGTAACCCCGTCATTAGGCCATCGATAAGCGTTGTCCGTTGGATATCCAATAACGCGCGCAGCCTCGGAGTGGTGGAGGCCTTCATAATATGCCCAAAATTCACCAACAACTGCATAAACATCTGAATACCGATATTTGGTATTACAGCGCGCAACTCCAGGCTGCATCAAGGCGGCCTTTGCGAAATATCCACCATAAAAATCCTGCACACAACCACCATACCAGCTATGTACAGTATCAAGCGGTTTGCCAATGCACCCCTCTGAGCTAACAGCCGAACAGCGATGCCCGAGGGAGTTGGGAACATGAAAATATGTATCAAAGAACGCTTGGCGTGCTCCGCTGCCTTCACCTACGCTGTAGCTTTGATTATTTGCATAAGCAGCAGGACAAAAGACCAAGAGCAGAGTCAAAACAAAAAGTGACCCGAAGGTCACCCTCACTATCCTGTTCTTCAAACATCCTCCTAAGGGCTCTAAAAAATCAGGATATTTCTAGATTACCGAAAGCTAAAAACATTAGTCAACCAGTGGCACTTTCAAACTGCTTGGAGCTGACTTTTCCCCTCTAAAAACGTATAATATGCCTACTATGAAAATTGTGGTTGATGCGCGTGCAATCAAGCAGACGGGGGTGGGGCGCTATATTGAAGAGACGCTATCGGAAATTCTGAAGCTCGATAGTGAGAATCAATATGTTTTTTTGGTGCGAGACGAAGACAGGTCAAAGATCGATTTTAAGGCTGATAATCTTGAATTAGTTAGCGCTAACTATAATTGGTATACGTTTGCAGAGCAGACAAAAGGACTGAAGTTATTACGCAGCCTTAAACCAGATTTGGTGCATTTTCCCAACTTTAACTTCCCAATGTTTTATCCTGGTCGGTTTATAATGACCTACCATGATCTAACGCTGTGGGACTATAAAAATATCAATCGAGCCAAACGCTCAGTCTTTTCATACTATCTCCGTGATTTTGCCATGAAGATTTTAGTAAGAGTTGGCGTGCACAGAACACGGTATTTATTGGTGCCAAGCGATTATGTGCGGGATCGTATGATGAAAAAATTTCACCTCCGTCCCCATAAAGTCATTCGTACTTATGAAGCAGGTGAAGCAGCTTATCAAAAACCACGGGTTGATTTAGAAAAGTTCGGTATTACAAAGCCATTTATCTTTTATGCAGGAGCCGCTTATCCTCACAAAAATCTCGAACGGCTGATTATTGCTTTTGGTAAATTAACAACTGACTACATGCTTGATGTGCAATTAGTTTTAGCAGGCAAGCGTGATACTTTTTCTGATCACATTGCCGAAGAAGTCAACAAAGCTGGACTTAAAGAGCAGGTTATTTTTACAGATTATGTAACTGATGCTGAGCTGGCAGGACTTTATAAAGCTGCTGAGATTTATAGTTTTCCTTCGTTATCAGAAGGTTTTGGGTTGCCAGGATTAGAAGCAATGAGCTATGGTCTGCCGGTGGCGAGTTCCAAAGCTACCTGCTTGCCAGAAGTTTATGGTGAGGCCGCAGTTTATTATGATCCAGAAGATATTGAAAGCATTGCTAAAGTCATGGCAGATCTTATTGCAGATAAAAGTAAGCAAGAAGATCTTAAACTCAAAGGCTATGAGCAGATTAAAAAATATTCTTGGGAAGACTGTGCTCGCGAAACGCTAGCGGTCTATAAAAGAGCCTTAAAGAACAAAAAATAACCTGCCAATTTTCATTAGCAGGTAGTATAACCTTTTAGCTCACCAGAGCAGTATAAGGGGTAAGTGCACTACGGGCTTTGAGGGAAAGCTGAGTCGTTAGCCGGTCGTAGATTGCTCGGTCCAGCTCGACTTGGAAGACATAGTGCTTGTCAATCGCAGCGGCAGCAGCAAGCCATTCGTCGAGTAGCCTGATGTACTCGGCCTGTAGTCCCTCTGGCATGTCGTCATACTCTGGGGCTAGATCGAGCAAACGAAGACAAACTTCCTTGGTTAGTGCAGATGGCATCGCCATAAGTGACGAACTAGAGCTGGGGTTCTTCACGATGTCGACAGCTTGAATAAAACCAAGCAGATCAGCTGACATTGCCCCTCCAATTATTTAAGGTACGGCCACAGTATAAAACAGCAGTTTGAGTGAAGCAACCTCTATTGGTTAGAGCTTTGAACTTCAGCTTTTACGGCGTTCCACATGCTCGAATCATGCCAATGTTCTTTCATGTACCACCACCACTCGGATCCCCACAGATCAATATCTTTGATTTTTGTAGAACGGGCATACGCTAAGTTAATTTTGAGCTGCTCAGGGTTCATAGATTTGGCAGCTTCCTCTGGCGAAAGATTCTCATTGCCGACTGGTCCCCAGGCTTCGGCTTGCAACTCATGAATACGAATATCTGATGTTCTTCGAAACAGACTAATCAAACTGGCCCGCCACCAATTAAATATGCCTGGCTGTGGGTAGGTGTAATAACCGTCTTTGGTAATTTGGTTCCACTCGATTTTATACATTGAAAAACCATATATATTACCGACTGGGCCAAATATCGGTAAACCAAACTCATCACTTTGCGTGATGACAATAGGGCGGCTTTGATCAATGTTTTTAAGAGTATTAAGTTCGGTCTTTAGCTCCTTGCTTGATAAATTTTGATCAGGACATTGCCCAAAAGCTGTGAGCAAGAACTCATTTTCCAGCTGCCAATCCTTAACTGC
>CAZGCZ010000045.1:0-5864 GCA_964524615.1 uncultured Candidatus Saccharibacteria bacterium | reverse complement strand
CTTATTGGCCACACAGTCAATTTGCATATGTAAACCCCCGTATTAATAATGGTGCTGGTATTGGTGACTGGTATAGTGGGTATTGGGACGGTTTTAGTGTGTACGCTAATAAATCAGCTTACAACCAAACCCAAACTGTATCCATTAATGTAGCGGGTTTGGCAACCGGGCAATATCAAGAAGTCGGCTATCTATATCGTGGTGTAGCTTTTTATAATGATGGCGTTTATCGCTGTGATATCAATGGTGATGGTTCTATTGATCCCGGTTGGGACTGTACTGGCTGGGGAGAGGAAGACATTGTCTTTTATATGCAGCCACAGTCTCAAGCTAGTAGGCCAAATTTGAGTATCACTTGCAACACAACAACTGGAGTAGATAGTGGGTCACTTTCGTGGTCTGGTACACCGGGTAATGTGGGGCCAAATGGTGCACTAGGTTTTTGGGCAGACATATCTACTAGTTCAACCTTTAGCTCTTTTTCCAACAGATGGGTGGGCAACACAACGTCTACTTCTGCACCCAGTGGCTTTAGTCCGGCATTTACTTTTAACCCGGGGACTACCTATTATGCCAGGATATATAATGGAGTAGAGTCACCGACTTCGTTTGGCGTCGTGGCGCCGGCTTGTTCAATTCCGCAAACTTCGTATTACCCGTATCTGCAAACGCAGCGAGGCAATGTGTATGCCTTACAGCAAGTCATTGATCAAGCAAAAGGGAATAATGCCGTTCCTTCTGGCAACTATGCCGCTGAGCTAAGTGTCGCTAGTGCATTATCAACCAATAATTTCTGTAGCACACGCAATTATAACTTCGGCTTAAGTGTGGGAGGGAACGGAGCGGCCTGCCAATCTGGACCGTACGTGGCAAATTATAATTCAAATAGTTTAGTGCTCAGTAATATTAGCACCGGTTATAGTCAGGGGAGTAGTCCAGGGTCGTGTAGCCCGCCAAAATACGAAGTGACGAGCAGCTTACCAAACTCAGTGACACTTAGTGCCAACACCAATTATGATGCCCAAACTTTAGGTGGCGGAACAACCCACTGTTCAGGTTCTGGAGTGATTTATAAAGTAGTTGGCGATCTTGATCTTAATCTTGGTAATAATAATAGGACAGCCAATCTTTCAAGTGGCAGGGCCACGATTTGGGTAACAGGCAACATTAAAATTCATAATTCAGGTTTATCAAATAACTTTTCTGGTACCTATGCGCAGCCTGGTGATATACCAAATCTTGGATTAATCGCTAGCGGGGATATTTTAATTGACTCTTCAGTAACACAAATTGACGCAGCGTTGTTTGCTAATGGGTTTATTCGTACCTGCCAAGGCTCTTATGGGACAAGTGCCTGTAATAAGCAGCTTATTGTACATGGAATTCTGGGAGCTGGCGGCGGCTACGAGTTAGGCCGTAACTACTTTAAATCAACGACGAATCTATCAAGCGGCAGTGCAAATTATGGTAGTCCAAGCCCAGCAGAACTTGTTGTTGAAGCTGCTCACGTAGTTGCTTTTCCACCTCCAGGCTTTGAAGATATCTCCAGCCCAGATGTAACCAGTACAAAGACAATTCGACAAGAACAAAATCCGCGTTTTTAAGCTAATTAATTCCTTTATTATGTAAAGCTGTTATGCTAAAATGAAAACCAGATAAGACAAAACTATGCGAATCTTAGGCGGCGAAGAAAATTTTTTTGGTATAGACTTGGGGACCAGCGGTGTTCGAGTAGTTCAACTCAAGAACACTCACGGCAAACCAAGCCTTTTGACTTATGGTGATATTGAAACTCCACCAAACCTGATTAATAGTGATAGCCCAGTCGATCAGGAAAAAATGGCAGAAATCGTACGCCGTATTTGTGGTGAAGCCGGCGTGTCAGCTCGCAATGTGGTAGCTGCCCTACCAACTTCAAGTGTGTTTACCACAACTATTAAGACTCCAAAACTGAGTGAAGAAGAATTAGCCAATGCTATCCATCTTCAGGCTGATAAATATATCCCAATGCCGATTGACCAGGTAAAACTTGATTGGATGGTATTAAGCCAAGATGAAGCAGCCAATGAGATGGAAGTATTTTTAGTGGCAGCACCGATTGCTGTGGCTAACAAATATCTTAATATTGTCCAAAAAGCTGGTTTTGAGCTGCTAGCTCTTGAAACAAATGCCTTGGCATTGATCCGCTCAATGGTTTCGGAAGCAAGTAATAATGTTGTTTTGATTGATTTTGGGGCTTCTGCTACGGATATAACGGTTGTATCAAATCATTTGCCGAGGCTTATTCGATCAGTGAATATTGGCTCACGTGCTTTGGTGCGCGTTGCTAGCCAAAATCTTGGCCTTGATGAAAACCAAGCTATGCAATTTATTACAAAATTTGGGCTAACCCAGGATAAGTTAGAAGGCCAGGTTTATAAATCGCTCAAGCCGGTCGTGGATAATGTGATTGAAGAGATTAATAAGTCTATTCAGTTTGTGAAAAACGCCAATCCTAACATTGATATCGAAAAACTGATTGTTACCGGCGGTATGACGGCCTTGCCCGAATTACCTATTTATCTGGCAAATGCTACTGGCATAACGGTTGAAATTGGTAACCCTTGGGTAAACATTAGCTATCCGGCAAACTTACAGGATAAATTATCGGCTATTTCGTTAAATTACTCTACGGCAGTTGGTTTAGCCATGAGACAGGAGCAAGCATGAGTAGTATTAATCTTTTACCCGAAGTTCGTGTCGTAAAGATCGCGGAAGCTAAGAAAAAGCGTGTAGCCACTACATCAGCCATTCTGTCGAGCTTAATAATTCTTGGGATCATGGTTGGTTTGATTGCATTGATCGGATATTACGCAGGCGAATCACGAACTCGAGCTAATACTGCTAAAAATTTACAGGCTGATGTAGATAAATATCATGACATGGAACTGGATGCCACTACCATTCAAGAACACATGAGCTCGTTTACATCTCTTAATGGTAAGCGAATTGCTGCGAGTGCAATCTTTTCACAACTGGTTAAAACAATTCCGCCAGACGTTTCTGTTAACAGCTTTAACCTTAGCCAGTCATATCTTGCAACGATTGGAGGAACTACCTCAAGCTACAAACAACTCGGTGTTTTTGCTCAAGCATTGCAAGACTATAACGTTACTTTCAAACCGCAACCGGATCTTGATCGCAAGCCAATTTTTACCAATATTGTTATTACTCAGTCAAGTAAGGATGTATCAAGCGGAAGAGTGACTTATGTCATGACTTTCAATGTTGATCAAAGCGTCTTAGCATCTAATAAGAATACGAATTAATCATGAGCCCAGCAAACACCCCCAAACCAACTCCAACGAAAGCTTCAGTCAAAATGAAGCCGACGGCGCCAAACACTGAGATATCTCAGGCTGAAGCGCACAAAAACAGACAATACATCACCATTATGTATGTTGTTACGGGTGCAGTAGTAATTATTGGTGGTTTTATTGTCTATCGTCTTTTCACCACCTATATTCGTAAAACAAACGAGGTAAAGGCTCAGGATAAATATATTTCTGCCTTGCAGCAAAAGAAACTAGATCTTGTACAGCTTGATTCTAACTATAAGCAAATCACGCTCAAGCAGGGGAATGGCCTGTCAATTGCTGATTTAACCTATCGAGCGTTACCCACTACTCCAGACTACAAATCCTTAATCGGAATGATAGAAAATATTGCTCAAGCCAGTGGCGTGAAGGCTAGTGTATCGCCTCCTGTGGCTGCTAATACCGGCACGACTAATACTGCGCCAGCTTCTGACTCAACTGTCACTACTGGGAATACCCCTCAGCCATTTACGATCAGTGTTTCAATGAACGGACCTTATGAACAATTGTTGCAGTTTTTGCATAATTCTGAGGTATCATTACGTCCATTGAATTTCAAAAGCATGACAATTAGTGGTACTAGTGGAGTAGTTGAAGCTACAGTAACTTTCGAAACTTATTACCAGGGATTAGCAGATATCAGTAACAAACAGGAGCCGCTGAAATGAAAAGACGTGACGTCATCGTTATTACAGTTTCGGTCATAATATTCGTCTTTGCCGCCGGACTCATTTACCGCTATTTTGCACCGCCGACTGCTGATAAATCAGTTCAGCTCACAGTTCCTCGCAAGGTAAATCCAGTTTTTAGCCAAAGCGATATTCAAGAATTGACCAACCCTGCTCTTAAAGACTACACCCCAGATATTACTCCTAACTTTTCTGATAAACAGAATCTGTTTTAGGTGGGGGCGAGCTAATGCTCTCAACTGATCAAACACGAAGTATTGAGCAATTTGTACTGAATAATCATTTAGTTGATCAAGATATGCTTACCAAAGCTAAATTGCGGTCAGCTCAAGATGGTACTGACTTGATTCAAGCCCTCATCAAATTACGAGCACTGAGTCAAGATGATGGAGTGAAAATTAGTGCTTTGATATCACGTACGCCATTTATTGATCTAACCAATCAAACGATTGATAATAAAATTCTTTCACTAATTCCGAAGGACGTGGCTGAAACGTATCAGGCAATCCCATTTAGTTTTACCAACGGTAATCTTAATGTGGCTATGCTTGATCCAAATAATATTTCGGCTATAGATTTTATTAGCAAGAAAACTGGGCATACCGTTAAGCCATTTATGACCACCAAAGAAAGCCTCAACCGTATTTTGGGCATGTACCAAGAAGACCTGGGACATGAAGTCGCTCAAGCATTAGGTGACCAGACCGAAGAAGAGGATGCCGCTGACAATACTCCAGATATGACCAAGATTGACTCCAAAAATATTGCTTCGTTTGTTCAAGACGCGCCAATTACGCGAGCCCTCAACACTATTTTGGAATATGCCGTTAATTCCCGAGCTTCGGATATTCATATAGAGCCGCGTGAACGTGAGCTAAAAATTCGTTATCGAATTGATGGTTTGTTGCAAGACACAATGACACTACCAAAAACCATAGAACCAGCTCTGATTTCTCGCATTAAAATTCTATCCAATCTTAAGATAGACGAACATCGTACTCCTCAGGATGGACAAGCCAATATTGTTGTTAATGGCCACGAGGTTGATCTGCGTATTGCGATTGCGCCGATTGCATATGGTGAGCAAGTAGTGATACGAATTTTAGACAAATCTGCTCAGCTCATTACATTGGAAAATCTTGGCTTTCGCGGCCGCTCGTATCGTCTGATTGAAAATGGTATAGCTAAGCCTCACGGGATGATTCTTTCAACTGGTCCGACTGGATCAGGTAAAACTACCACCATGTATGCGATTATTCAAAAAGTTAAAAAGGTTTCGATTAATATTGTGACGCTTGAAGACCCAATTGAATACAAAATGGACGACATCAATCAAATTCAAGTTAATACTGCCGTAGGATTATCATTTGCGAATGGTTTACGAAGTATTTTGCGCCAAGACCCTAATATTATTATGGTAGGGGAGATTCGAGATAGGGAAACTGCTGATTTGGCCGTACAATCGGCTTTGACAGGGCATTTAGTACTCTCTACACTACACACCAATTCTGCTTCCGGGGTATTACCTCGATTGCTTGATATGAATATTGAGCCATTTTTGATTGCCTCGACAGTCAATGCTGTTATTGGGCAACGTTTGGTACGAAAGATTTGCGACAACTGTAGAGAGGCGTATAAAGCCCCACAGAGTGCCGTGGAAATGATAAATCATGTCATTGGTGGAATCTTGCCGAAAGATGATGCATCCAAGCCAGAACGCGCTAAAGAACTTGGCTATGAGAATTTGCCAATCTACAGTGAAAACGCTTATACTTTATATCGAGGCCGAGGTTGCGATAAATGTGTTAGCGGCTACCTT
>CAZGCZ010000044.1:0-4878 GCA_964524615.1 uncultured Candidatus Saccharibacteria bacterium | reverse complement strand
ATCCCGATCTTTTTTGGGTAAATAATGCATCCCTCCAGATATATTTAGGGATTCCAGAATTTGCCTGATTACACTGGGCCAATGCGCAACTTGCGTGTGCTGCGGCTCACCCTCTGAGTGAAATAATAATGGAGAAGCTGCTCCATATTCAGTATGCTTGTCTAAAAAACTAATGATTTTATTCATATCATTATCCGCCGGAACAATAGTGTCGGTGTTAAGTAGCCACAGATATTCTCCGGTAGCTAGTTGGGCTGCTTTGTTATTAGCCTGGCCAAAACCATAATTCTTATCAAGTTTTTTTGTTTTGATGGTTGGCATTATTTTTTTTAAATCTGCCGGTGAAAAATCTGGCGAATCGTTATCAACCACAATAACTTCATAATCATTAAGCTTAAGATTCTTTTTAAGCGAATCGAGGCTATCCTTAAGCATTGCTTCAGTATGATAATTCACGTAAATAACAGAGAGCTTTGCCACTATTTTTTGGTCTTGCGAATTGCCCGCAACGGCTTAGTGATACGCCAACTATTTGAGTGCTCGATGGAATCTATATGATTACGAAGATCTTTAACTTCTGATTTAAGATCTTTAATCTCATTTTCATATTTATCGATATACTCAGCGTGTCCACGGTCACTCCACGGAGTCGCCAAAGAAATACGTTCTTCCAAGGTTGGTAATGATTCATCGCTGCAAACAGCTACCAGATAAGTCACGGCATCGGCCGGCTGGGTAAGGTCTTTACTAACTTCTAATTGTTTTGACCATAACGACGTAAAGTCTTTTTCTTGTAATAAGCCGCTGGAAATATATGCCCCTTGATAATATAGTTGATAATTTTTAAATTTTTTGGCTAGTAAGTCCTTAAATTCATCCACTTCAAACTCATGAACATGGAAGTCATTGCCAGTTTGATATTCTTCTTCATTAGGAGTGGAAACTACAAAAACACCGTTTGGTTTAAGTACACGCTTGACCTCGTCAACAAAACGAACATACTCTTTCAAATGTTCAATGGTCTCAAAACTTACCACCACATCAACGGAACTGTCTTCGAGCGGGATTTTAGTTGCATCCCCTTGTTTGAATTCAAGATTTGGCGCTGGGAATTTTTTTTGAGCATATTCAACAGCTTCTTTTGATACATCGACTCCATAAACCTGATTCGCTGTTTTTGCCATAAGTTGCGAGCCGTATCCAGTCCCGCTTGCCACATCAAGCACTATTTTATCTTTGACAATAGGCAAAACTGCATTATAACGAACAAGGTGCTCACCATACATTAGCATTCCCTGATGATGTTCTGGGATCATTCTCTCGCCAGTATCTTTCACGACTTGCCTCCTTGTTCAATGTCAAAGCTATGATTTGGCTGAACTAAACCGTCAGGAACAATCCGACCCAAAAATTGCAGTGTTAAAGCTTCTTCAATCCAATCATAAAATACTCGAGCATCACGGCTAGCAACGGCAGGAGAGATTAGATATGAACCATTGGCAAAAACATTGTCAAAACGGCACCGAACCGTTATTTTTTCTCCCTTTTTGAGATTCGGCAGTTTAATATTTTTAATCTTTGTATTGGTTACAAAAATTGGCAGCCCTTGAGCATTTTTCATGACCATCCCAACAACCGGACTTTCTACATCATTATGGGCCAAAATGTCATAAATGACTTCGACACTTTCATCTGCTTTAAATACACTGCGACGCTCGTCTCCACTCACAGCATAAAAACTTTCGATAGTTACGTCGCCAGTACCCCACCGTTTTTCGTTGCCTTCATGGCGAGCATCTTCGCGCCTTCTTTGAGTATCCTCTAGATTGTAGTAATTATAGGCATTGATAACTTTTTCAGGGTCACCCGAAGCTACAACTTTACTGTCGTGTATCAATATTGCCTGATCGCAAAAATCACGTATCACCGACATATCATGCCCAACAAAAAGTATCGTTTTGCCCTTCTTCTTCATATCACGAAATAGGTCATAGCATTTGGCTTGAAAGTTTACATCGCCGACTGCTAATACCTCGTCGACAAGCAAAATATCAGCCTCAGCCTGAGACGCAATTGCAAAAGCCAATCGCACCTGCATGCCAGAAGAATAATTTTTAATCTTCTGATCAATAAACTCTTCTAGTTCAGAGTAGGCTATAATTTCATCAAATTTCTTTTGTATTTCTTTGCGACTCATGCCTAGAATTGCACCATTAAGAAAAACATTGTCACGACCAGAAAGCTCCACATTAAAACCAACACCTAATTCAATAAATGTTGCCATGCTGCCATCTATCTCTACTTGGCCCTGGGATGGTTGATATATACCGGCCAGGATTTTTAACAATGTACTTTTGCCGCTACCATTGCGCCCCACAATGCCAAAAAATTGGCCTTTTTTAACATCGAAAGAAATGTCGCTTAGCGCCGTGAACCCTTTAGTTGGCACGCGGCGAAATAGTTGCGTCGCCCGACCCTTGAGCGAATCGACTTTTTCATGAGGTACTAAAAACTCTTTTGCGAGACCATTTACCTTAATAACAGCTGGTTGTTGTTTAACTTTGGGTTGTTTTGTAGAGGTTGTCATGAATTCTTCCCTAATGCAGTTGTTACTATTGTATCAAGTTGGCTGTGAAAATGTGCTTTATCAAATTTTTTGCTGCCAAGAATGGCTGCATGACTATATTTTTGCCAGAGATTATTATCCGTAGCGAGTTTCATTGTAGTCTCCTGCATTTGTTTAATTGTATCCCACAAAAATCCTGTTTTACCAACTTCAACTGATTCGCGTTGACCGCCAGAGTTAATGACAACCGGCACACCACCGGCCGACATTGCTTCAACAGAAGAGATACCAAAATGCTCTTGGGTTTCTGGACGAGCCTCAGCATCATTACCAAACCCAGTGGCATGCCAATAAATCTTTGCCTGACGATACAATGATCGAAGTGTTTCATAATCTGCATCAAAATGAAAATACACAGGATAACCTTTTGCTTCAACCTGCAAATTTTCGATATATTTCTGAGATTTCTCGTCATTAGCCACGCTACCGACAAAATGTAAGCTCCATCCTTTTTGATGTAATTCTGGCATAGCAATAAAAGCTTCTAACAAAACGTGCTGTTTTTTGTGATGGCTTTCTTTTTGATCCCCAAAAAAGCGGCCGACATTAAGTATTATGTTTTCTTTCTGCCCAACAGCGACTGACCCCATGTCATCACAAATTGGGAATAGAACGATAGAGTCTTTATGCCACAGCTTTTTTATCCAACTACGAGTAAATTCTGAATTGGCTGTCACTACTTGGTATGTGCTAAGCCAATCAACGCTAGTTTTATTAAGCCATAGATCAAGTTTTTGCATAAGCCGCAAATAGATTCTTTTTACAAAGCCATAACTCAGTGCTGGTTTTATTTGCTGAAGATCAAATGGAAACATGCACATGTAAATTCCCGCAGCTGCGGGGTTCTGTATTTTGCTTCCGTAGAGATTATTCACAAAAATATCCACTGAGATTTTTTTTATTTCGCGGCGGTCATGATAATCAGATAAAATATTGCGCAGTTTGCCGGGCCAGGGTAGGCGGGATGTTGTTAAAAAACGCCAAAAGAAACTTTTTTTTGGTAGAACATGTATTTTGACCTTGGATAGATCAACATCAAAGTATCGGCCAAGTTCGGCTAAGCTTGTGCTTTCTCGCGTTATCATTTTTACCTGAAAATCTTTGCTTAGATATTCAGCCATAGCTAAACAAACTTTCTCACCTCCCCCACGTGTAGCTAAATATGGGTTATAAATTCCAACGCTTTTCATGAAAGTTTCTTCTCCGGTACAATATGCCATCGTTTGCCAAGCATCCAAATACTCAGCCAAGTACTGGAGCCAAAAATGTGCCAGCCCATTTTCCAGTCCTGAATAGTATGAGAACGACTTATGTTATTTGAAAATATTACTCGAATAAGCCGTACATTTGTTTTTACTAGCCTATCACGAACCATACCTATGTATGCACGAGCAGCCAAACTCAGCTTTCCGTCTTTCACTAAGATAAGAATGCGGTTCCTGCTAACATGAAACGTAAAAACCGGCGACTCTTCACCGCCGCTGCCGCCATGCTCATGATAAACCACCGACTGAGGCGCCAGATAATACTTCCATTGTTTTTTTTGCCCGCGCCAAGAAAGATCCCCGTCTTCAAAGTACATAAAAAAACTTTCATCAAGCAGTCCAATGTCATCAAGCATTTTGCGGGAGAGCATGACACTTGCTCCACAAAAAGCTGTCACTTCTTGAACTGTGTCATATTGGCCCTTATCCACTTCATTGGCGCCTTGTTCCACAATGGGCCAGCTCTTATCCTCTCGAATAAAAGAACCTGCATTATTAATGACGTTCTTTTTGTGCAGATACATTAATTTTGGCACAACCGCACCTGCTTGTTTGTCTTTCATAACCTTGTATAGCTCTGCTAACCAAGTTGGTTCGGGTCGAGTATCATTGTTGAGCAGTACAATATATTCCCCTTGGGCATGAACAATGCCAAGATTATTCCCTTTGGCATAGCCATAGTTATCGTCGTTCTGCACAATCTTTACCCATGGAAATTCTTTTCGCACAAATTCAACCGAATTATCTTTTTGAGAATTATTATCGGCCATAATTACTTCGAACTGCTCCTTAGCAAGAGTCTGTTTCTCTAAATGCTCAAACAGTGGCTTAAGGTATTTTTGCCCATTCCAGTTCAGAACAATTATTGAAATTTCTACTTTTGCCATATTAAATATTCTCCGCAAACGTCACTGCTGCCGCGCGGAAATAAAAGATACCGATTACAAAAAGTATAGGCACTATAAGGTACGGCACAAATTGCCAAAT
>CAZGCZ010000043.1:0-4965 GCA_964524615.1 uncultured Candidatus Saccharibacteria bacterium | reverse complement strand
GCGACGTCGAGGCCCTGGGCCTCCACGGTGTGTTCTTGCGTGGCGACCATCAAGGTCCTCCTTGGTTGTCAACGGGGAATCTCCCCAGGTACAAATACTGAAACCAATTATACTCTATTTATATAGATTTGTCAATAGTATTTTGCTTTTTCGTGTTCGCCCTCTACAATAGATGCATGAAGAAAATATGGCCTAAGTTATCACTGGTGCTACCTGCGCTAATTGTTATACTCTCCCCTTCTACCGTGCTTGCAGCCGATACGTGTGGCGATACGAAGGTTGGCACTCCTGGCCTTGGTGATTTATGCAATAACGCCACTGGCAGTAATGGCCTTGAAAAATTGATTAACGGCTTTGCAAATTGGATTACCGGTATCCTTGGTCTTATTGTGGTGCTACTCATTATTGTTTCTGGTATTCAAATGATTACCTCGGCTGGAAATGCCGAGGCTGTTAAGGCAGCCAGAGGAAGGCTGACAAATGCTGTGATCGGTCTTGTTACATTAATTGCTATGCAGTTAATTTTGCGGCTTCTGGGGATACTTCATTGAACCCAATTTACCTACTTGGCTTTAGTATTTTGGACAACACTGGCTGTGGTGGCAATGACCAAGCTACCTGCGGAATAGGCTCAATCACTGCGTTAATTGGCAATATTATTAAAATTGGACTATTTGCGGCTGGCGCTCTGTCGGTAATTTTTTTGGTTATTGGTGGATTTCAATATGTTGTATCAGCTGGTAATCCACAAGCAACTGCTCGGGCAAAATCAACTATCACCTTTGCAATTATTGGTCTGCTGCTAGCTATTTTTTCCTTCGCTATAG
Organism: uncultured Candidatus Saccharibacteria bacterium; assembly: GCA_964524615.1. Lineage (GTDB taxonomy): Bacteria > Patescibacteriota > Saccharimonadia > CAILAD01 > JBBSBN01 > CAZGCZ01. The sequence goes on along the minus strand of CAZGCZ010000043.1, from coordinate 4,138 downwards.
TAAACTTTATTATTGGTAGGTTTATTTAAAATGTTTTTACTCTCACTCATAAATAAAATAGCTGACATTACTCCTCAAGTTCCAAGCGGTCTGTCAAATACACCGACGGATCTTAATGCTGTTATTGCCAAAGTTACGAACTTACTACTCTATATTGTGGGAGCAACGGCTGTCATTATGGTTGTAGTGGGTGGTTTTATGTACATTACTTCGGGTGGTAATCCACAGCGCACAAAGTCTGCTAAAGATACCATTTTATTTGCAATTGTTGGGATGGTAATTGCTTTGCTGGCTTATGGAATTGTGAACTTTGTAATCGGTCGTTTTCGTTAAGCATAAGCACAACTCTTGCATTTACCCTGACTAACGGTTTACAATAGGGACAAAATTATTGATAAGGAGCAATTATGATTCAAAAAACAAAAGCTAAACTTGCACTTGCCGGCGGCCCAGCTATTGTTGCAGTAACTTTCTTCAACAGTGGATTTGCTAAAGCAGACTGTTCTACTGATGCAGTAGGTGTACAACAGGGCGCTAATTGTGCTCAAGGTGTTGGCCAGCCCTCCAATTTGCAAACAAGTATTACAACCATTACTAATACCCTACTCTTAATAGTAGGCATTACGGCTGTGATCATGTTGATTATTGGTGGTTTTCAGTACATTTTCTCTACTGGTTCCCAAGACCGCGTTGCTAGCGCTAAGAATACTATCCTCTTCTCGATCATTGGTATAGTGGTAGCATTGCTAGCTTATGCCATCGTCAACTTCGTAGTTGGACGCTTCGGTTCATAATAACTTTCGTATATAACTAAAAAACCCGGTCAACATTGCGCCGGGTTTTTTAGTGGCTATTAGTTCCTAGCCTGGTTTGACGACAATCTTTTTAACTTTTTCTTGAGCTACTTTTGGAATCTCAATGGTTAGCACACCGTTCTTGAGGGTAGCCTCAGCTTTTTCTGGAACAGTTGAAGTTGGCAAAATCACTGAGCGTGAAAATGATCCCCAGAAACATTCCTGAACGTAATAATGTTCTTTCTCAATCACAGACTCGTCTTTGCGGTCGCCTTTGATCGTGACAACATCGTCAGAAATTGCAATATCAAGGTCATTTGGGTTTACACCGGCAATCGGGGCCTTAATGACAACTTTGTCTTTTGTCTGGTAAACATCTACCGCTAGTTGACCAGCAAAATCCTGTTCTTCCTCACCTTCGCCCATCCATTCACCGCTCGCTTCGGCAGTTTCATCAAAAAAACCGTCTTCTAGAATTTCTTCACTAACTTCTTGATTTTTATCTTTTCGGGCCATTACAACCTCCTTACGCTTGCTTTGCATCTATAATAATCCATATTATAGCAATCAGATAAAAAGGTGGCAAGTTTGGGATTAAGTTCAGTGATCAACTTTTTGGTACAAGACACATGTCAATTGTGCAATAAATTTAATGGGCCAATTTGTGAAAATTGCGTGAATACAAACTTTATACCAAAAACAGCTCATTGTTTTGGTTGTGGACGACTGTATGCGGATGGTCGCACTTGCCCATCATGCCGGAGCAAGTATGCGCTTGCTGGTGTTATCACCCCATTTCATCTGGAAGGCAGCTTGCAAGATTTGATTCACAAATACAAATATGAGCACGATCGGGCTTTGGCTGGCTTTTTTGCTAAGCAATTACTACCAACGATATCTGATAAACAATTTGATATTCTAAGCTTTGTACCCAGTGATGGTGCTCGACTGCGTGAGCGAGGGTTTAATCCAGCCCATCTATTAGCTCGTGAAATCGGCAAGCAAATTAATTTATCGGCTCAAGAATTGTTATTACGCACCTATCATGTCCCACAAATTGGACATAGCCGAGCAGAGAGATTTAAGCAGGTGCAGGACAATTTTCTTCTGAAACGGCACGACATTATGAGCAAAAACATACTCTTGATTGACGATGTCATAACCACTGGGGCGACTCTTAATGAATGCGCTCGAGTGCTTAAGCAAGCTGGCGCTAAAAGTGTGTGGGGTCTAGTAATAGCTCAGCGTTAGCGCAATTTGTATTGTTGGGCTCGCTTGACTATAAAGCCTTCTGTCACCAGTTCATCAAGCGCCTTTTTTAGTCTTACGTCAGCAAACGTTCTTTTCAAAGTTGCTAGATCAGCTTTTTTGTTGGCAACAAAGTATTTTACAAGGAGCCCTCTTAACTGACGATGCGAGCCGGCAAAGCGACTTTGCCTGTTATAATGTCGACTAGCTCGATTGGGATTCGGACCTTGAGTGGCGAGATGAGCCCCATAATCCATGAGCGCCCAATACCATATTCGTGGCTGATTATGATCAAGCGTTTGTTCAATCAACGGCAAAAGTTCATTATCCCCTACTCGCGTTTGTATAGGAAAAAACTCGGCGATATAGACACGGCGAATATTTGTTTCAATAAAAACAGTGGGGGAGTTAAAAACAAAAGCCGCGATAGAGCCAGCCGTTCCCTTGCCTATCCCTGGCAACTTGATAAGTTCAGCAGGGTCATTCGGCAGCTTGCCATTGTTGTTCTCTAGCACGATGCGCGCAAGTTTATGGAGATTAACCGCCCGTCGGTTGTAGCCTAAACCTTGCCAAAGCTCAAGTACTTGGCCGAGGGAAGCTTGCGCTAAGCTTTCAAAATTTGGCAAAGCCTTAATGAACTCTTTGTACTTTACTATCACCCGAGATATTTGAGTTTGCTGAAGCATAACTTCTGAAACCAGAATTTTGTATTGATCGTGAGTTTTTCGCCATGGCAAATCATGTCGCCCATCGTTTTTGTAATAAGTCCAAATCTTAGATTGGAATTCCGTAATTTGTTTTGCATTCATAATTTGGCGGAGAGGGTGGGATTCGAACCCACGGAGACCGTGAAGCCTCACCGCATTTCGAGTGCGGCGCACTAGTCCACTATGCGACCTCTCCTCGTCGAAATTATGCTTTGATATTCATTTTGAAGCAAGCTTCAAAGCTTTTATTCTCGCATAACTTCTCTTCTCAACCCAAAAAATTATTTTTGGGTTGGATAAGCTCCTAAACACAAAAGAAAACCCCGACCACTAAAACCATGATCGGGGAAAGCGCTCGTAAGGTGAGCTAAACCGTATTTTCAGATTGTTTGCCGCGATGGCCGGCCCGGAGTTCGAGGGCCAGGCCGACCACCGACGGCGGCTGCGCTGGGAGGCATGCAGCGCGGACACGGTGGGATTCGAACCCACGGAAACGAGTGTTAGTCGTCACACCAGGGGGAAACCCTGGTCGAATCAGCCGCTCTCGCACGTGTCCTTGATGGGGAAGATACAAACGCTCGGAAGTTTGTATAGTCCCCTACAACTTTTGTTCGCCTTGGCGAACTGGCCGTTGTGACCGTGATGGTGCAATACCAGTGGACATTGTAATGGCTACGCCTAAGCGTTCACCATGGCTGTCCTATCCGAGATTACTCGTTTGCCTACGAGTCTGGTCCATCGTGGCCCCGGCAGGACTTGAACCTGCGACATCCGCCTTAATAGGGCGGTGCTCTTGCCAACTGAGCTACGGAGGCCGGCGCTCGGACGGTGGGATTCGAACCCACAACCACTACCTCTTCCTAAGGAGAGGAGGCATGCTCTGTCCAATTGAGCTACGTCCGATCGCGGACGAGAGTAGAGGTTGCCCCAACACCCTCGTCCGGATGTGAGATCTTGCTTTGTGCAGGCGAAGATCGTCACAAGAGGTGGGCCCGGCAGCGTTCAGCTTCTTGAGCGGAGGGGTGAGTCCCACTCAACACCTTCCTTTGGCGCAGGTGAGCTGAACGCGCCGTAGACCCACGAAATTGGGTGCTCCCCCACAGTCTTTGCCGCGAACGGCGCCGATCAATGAGGGAGAGCAATCCACCGCCACACGACCTCGCGTCAGAACGAATGCGCACCGCTCCTAACGAGTCCGTAGGGGTTGACTGGAGGAGACTGAACGCCCCACTCGATCGCCCGGAACGACCGAGCTGAATTCAGGGGCTATGGAGTCTCCTCACACGCTCTGGTGTAAGAGTTTGCCACTCTCACGATTATGTGCTTATGCTGCAACGCTCAAGTTTGTTAGCAAAATCTCACGAATTGCTGAATAAGTCGATTCAATTG
>CAZGCZ010000042.1:0-6640 GCA_964524615.1 uncultured Candidatus Saccharibacteria bacterium | reverse complement strand
AAAGTTCAAAGACACCCCAATGCAATATAAGTTCAAATCGTTTTGGGGCATAAGCATTTCCCAGATTTTTTGGTGGACAGCAATAATTATTGGTTTTTTGACAGCTACGCACACATAAAAATAGTAAATCTTATGCTTGCAGCGCCCTTGTTGTGATGGCATGATTCTTACATCATTGTTTCTTGAAAAGAGGGAAATTGTGAGTGACCTATCTTTCTTGCAGGGATACGGGCCAAGCAACCCGCTCATCATGAGTACGGCTGGGTTGTGCAAAAGCTGGAATCTCGAACAGATCGCCGCTTTTGCGGCAGCAGCTGACAAAGTGCCGATTGGTTCGATTACGCCACTCGAGCGTGCCGGCAATGATGGCACATGCGAATGGTTTGACAACCCGCTGTATGGGCTTAACTCTTGGGGGATGCCCAATGCGGGGCCAGAGGGCTTGCCAGTTTTTAAGAGAGGCACGCATGAATTTCGTCAGATGAAGGAATTGCACAAAAATCGCACGCTCATCATCAGTATTGCGGGCTTTAGTGCAGTCGACTATTGGCAGCTTTTCAAGCAGGTGGTGGAGTGGGCAGAGTCGATTGATCTGAACATTGCAATCGAGCTCAATTTCGGCTGCCCCAATACGCGTGAAGGCGGAGCGCATCATCCGAGCAAAATCACCAGCTTTGACCCAATAGAATTACGGCACATCTTGGCAATGATTGGTTCGCTTGCGCCGTCATTTCCTGTTGGGGTAAAGCTCTCGCCATATAGCGACCCAGGCCTACTCAAGGAAGTGGCGGCAGCAATTCGCGAGGCTCATACACTATCGCGACGGTACATCCTTAGTACTTATTTGGTTGATTACGTGGCAACGTGCAACACGTTTCCGAATGGGCTCGGTTACACGTTGAGTCACTGGCCAGCCATTCAAACGGAACAAACTGGTCGATATGGCGGAATCAGTGGGGAAGCCCTCAAGCCAATTAGCTTGAGCAATGCTGCTCAGTTTCGCGAGGAACTACCACCCGAGATTCATGTCATTCGGGTAGGCGGAGTGAGTAGCGGTGAGGATGTTTGGCAGAGTTATGACGTGGGTTGCACGGGTGTGCAGCTCGGTACTGTCGTAGCACGAGAGGGACTAGGAGCTTTTACCAGGATTCGGGAAGAATATGCCGATCTGGTTTCATAGGAGCTCATGAGCTAACGAGTGAAAATTCGTTAGCTCTATTTTTTTGAGAATTTTTGAAGTTCTTCACGAACGACTTTGCGGTCGTCCCAGGACGATTTAACCCCACCAATGACAATGGATTGCTCAGCACCCTTACCGGTTATAAGGACAATATCGCCGGTACTAGCTAACGCAAGCGCCTTGCGAATGCCAGCTCGGCGGTCTTCGATGCAAAAAAGATTTTGCCCTCGCACTTTGCCGGCACCTTCAGCTCCCTTAGCGATATCTTCGATGATAGGGCGGGGAGCATCATCATACGGGTCAACATTACAAATGATTACAAAATTTGAACTATGAGCAGCGATTTCTCCAAGAATTGGCCGCTTGGCTACGTCACGCCCACCACCCTCAGCACCGAGCAAAGTAATAATTTTAGCCCCACTTGGCTTTAGTTCCCGTACACTATCCATCAAAGCTTGCATGCTAGCTGGTGTGTGTGCATAGTCAACAATTGCAGTAAAATCTTGGCCCTCATCAATTATTTCCATTCGGCCAGGTACTATTTTGAGTCCGGCCAGACCTTTTTGCATATCTGACGATTTAATACCAAGCTCGCCCCCGGCAGCAATAGCCCCCGCTGCATTGAGAGCATTAATTGCTCCCATAATATGAATATGATAAGAAATACTATTGATAGTAAAATCGACACCTGTGCCAGTTGATTTAATATTTTCTACCTTATAATCGCTGGGGCGCTTAACACTAAACGTCGCTTTTTTATCAGCTTTATGAGCGAGATATTGTTTGCTGTCAGGCGCATCGGCATTAGCAATAATAATTTTTGGCACTTCTTGACCGGCAATGACTTTTCGAGGAGCTTTGCTCATAGCAGTAAATACCCGTTGATTGTGTTTGTGTAAAATCTTCATGCTATTACGATGGGCCGCCATCAGCTCGGTTTCTACATTTGTAAACACCAGCATGTCAAAGTTAATACCAACATGCCGCCATTGGGTTTGCCCTTCGGAAGGGACTTCCATCACCACGTATTTACACCCGGCTCGTTTCATTGCTGCTAAAATTTTTTGTAACGTTGGGGCACCCGGCATTGTCATGTGGTATTTATTCAGTTGTTCGCGGTCGCCAATTCTAATATTAGCTGTGCCAATTTGGCCAACTTTAGCACCACTAGCAGAAAGTACCGCCCATAGCATATTAGCAGTCGTAGTTTTGCCTTTGCTGCCAACTATACCAATCATAATCATCGACTCAGCAGGATGGCCTTGGGAACGGGCATGCCAAACAGCTTCCGGATAGTGCAAGGTATTTACCAGCGACTGTGGAGTTGCTTTGCGGATGGCTTTTTTAATTGGCTTCATGTCCATATTGTACCATCTGGTAGGAAAACGGGGAGTATAATAATAACATGCTCAAAATTGTACAAGCTCGCTCTAGCCTTGGTAGTAGTAATCCTGGCACTGAGCATGGTCCTGCCGCAATTTTAGATCGCAGTTTTTTAGCTGCGCTTAATAAACATCATGTAGCGTATCACCTGGTTGAGCCGGTTGAAGCAGTTGCCTCACACAGTGATTCGTCTCGTCATGGGCTCAAAAATTATGATGAAGTAATTGATATGACGAAGAGACTCTATCAGCGGGTAGTTCATGACGTTCATACCGAAGATCAATTATTAACATTAGGGGGCGACCATTCGATTGGGATGGGTTCTATGTTGGCTGCTAAAGCAGTTTGGCCAGAACTTAAGCTCGTCTATATCGATGCTCATCCTGATTGTCATCCAAAACCTCAGGACACAACCAGCGGCAATATTCACGGTTTTCCAGTTTCAACAGCTTTGGGAGATGGGTTGTTTGCAGAATTTGGAGATATTGCCCACTACAATTACGATCAAATTGCTTTTCTGGGACTCAAAGATATTGATACTGATGAACAACAGTACATAACACAGCATAGTATGCTGTATATCACGATGGATAACATTATTGAGCACGGTTTAGGGCAAGCCATGACTAAAATATTAGAATTTTGCGGAACTTCACCGATGCAAATTGTAGTTGATATCGACAGCATTGACGTTTCAGAGGCACCAGCTACCGGTATTATTAATAAAGGTGGTCTAACTTATCGTGAGATTAGTTATATTTGTCGTAAATTGTCAGCTCTCAAGATTAAAGCAATTGATATTGTTGAGGTTAATCCTTCGCTGGATCATGACGGGCGGACTATTGAGCTAGCGGCAGAGCTGGGCATGACCTTGCTGGGGGGAAGTTGGACCTCCTATGACCGTTATTTGGTAAACAAAAAACCGCTACAATCCTCATATTAGCTCAAGCATTTTGCTATAATGTGTCATAAGAAAGGGCGATTTTGTTTTTATGCCTCCGCAACCAAATGATCCAGCCAGCGTACCAAACCCTGATCCAAACGCTGTCCCACCAAACTATCCTCAGCCGACTAGCCCTGTAGCTTCTGCACCAGCCGCCAATCCAGTTCCTGCTCAAGTACCTGTTGCGCCGCAAGTTGCCCCAGTGCAACCACCACCAATACCACAGCCAGCTCCAGCACCACCACCAACACCGCAACCGGCTCCGCTTCCATCTCAACCTCCACCAGCACCACTGGTTCCACCTCCACCAGCTCAGCCTTCTCCGACTCCAGCCCCAGTATCACCCGCGCCCATGCCAGCACCGCTTGGAACACAGCTTGGTGGGGAAGTTCCTCCTGTAACCACGCCACCCAGACCACCAGTGCCGCCCGTGCCAAACCAAAATCTAGAAGCTTTGGGAAGTCGCCCGATAGTATATGAACCTGCTCCGTTACCCGGGGAACCAATTCGGCCAGTCGGTCCATCGCCAGGAGATCCTGGAGTGCAGCAGCCTCCAACTCCTGTGAGTATACTTGCTCCTCAATCTTCCGCAGCGACACCTGCTCAAGCTCAATCAAATGTTATGCCACCTCAAATACCTCAGTATGTGCAAACATCAACTGAAACAGAATTAGCAGCTCCCACGCATCACCGGCGCTGGCTGGTGATTGTTGTGATAGCAGTTTTGTTGTTAGCTATTGCAGGCGCGGGAACGTATTTTTATCTTCGATCGAAAAAATCTAACAACACTACCACCTCTAATTCAAATTCAAATTCGACTACCAATAATAACTCTAGCTCAAACTCAGAAAGTTCAACCACTCCTGTATTGCCGCCAGGCTATCAGTTCATCGAGAGAGACTGTTTTGCACTTGGTTTGTTATCACAAAACCTCAATTTGGATGCAAATACCACTTGTGCGCTTCAGGCCAGCTATGGAGTAAACAGTGCGAGTTTCTTTTACGTTTTTCCAGAAACGAATAGCTATGATAACCTTGATGCTTTTGTGGCTGCCAAAAAACAGCAATACAATAGCCAAGTTGTCAGCCAAGACAAATTTAGTTTGGCTGGGTTTGATGCAGTTAAAGTGGTCGAAAATGCCGGTACTGCAGCTGCTCCACAGAAACAAGTTCGAGTTTATGTTTTGGTATCGGGTAAAAAATACAGTTATCAAAATGTGCGCGTCACAGGCTTTGAAATCAATGCTTCCTATAGTGACGACACTTCTATCAAAGCAGCCGATACGGCGCTTGGTACTTGGCAATGGCGTTAAATTTAGTTGCCATTTTCCCTTAGTTTAACCATAATAAGTATTAGTTTTTAATCTTAAAAAGTGGGGGTTAGTTGGTAAGACAATTTCTATCACGTTTTACAATACTGCTCAGTGTTGTAACCCTACTGACTTTTAGTATTGCTCTATATTTTGTGGCACCGGCTAAAGCTTATGACGGTGATATTGGTTATAAGCCGAACGCTGAGTGGGGATATTATGGTTCCACCAAAACTGATATCAGTTATCCGGGTGGCAATGCTGTAGACACTGTTCATCATCGGTTATTTGTAGGGGATTACTACAATAACCGTGTTACCGTCTACAACCTTGATAATCAGAATAACCTGGTTGATAAAAATGCCGATTATGTCTTAGGACAGGATAACTTTTTTAGCTCACAAGGTACGAATCTCAATGAACAAACTACTCAAAATGGGACGGATTATCCTTGGGATGTGTTTTATGAAGCTGGACATGACCGGCTATTCTTAACTGATTATTATAACAGTCGTGTCTTAGTTTTTGATCTGTCTGGCGGCATTACCAACTATATGAATGCCAGCTATGTCCTCGGCCAACCAGATTTTACAAGTAGTAGCCTTGCTTTATCACAAAATGGGCTAAGAAGTCCTTATAGTTTTGCTTATGATACAACTAACAATTTTTTGTTTGTTACTGACACGGGTAACAATCGAGTTATTATTTACGATCTATCGGGAGGCATATCAAATGGCATGAACGCTACATACGTTCTTGGCCAACCAGATTTTACTACAGGCACGGCTGTGATTTCCCAAAACGGCATGAATGTACCGCAGGGAATTTACTATGACAACCAAGGCCAACGACTATTTGTGGGTGATTCGTCAAGTAATCGTGTTCTTGTCTATGATCTCTCCGGCGGTATTACGAACGGTATGAACGCTACTAATGTACTCGGTCAAGTAAATTTTACTGACGGTAGTAATGCTACCACACAAAACCGAATGTATAGCCCAGGTGCGATAACATATGACCCAGGTCGCCACCTGCTATATGTAGTGGGATATGGCGACAACCGAGTTCTAGTATTTGATATTTCCAGTGGTGTCACCGATGGCATGAACGCTACATACGTTCTTGGCCAACCAGATTTTACGAGCAGTACTCCTATTGAAAAATTAAGTGGGTTATCGGGCCCATATGGTATCGATATTGATCCAACGAACCAACATATCTATGTGCTTGATAGCTATAATAGTCGGGTTTTACAATTTGACGTTGGTAGCATTACTAACGGCATGAATGCCAGCCAAGTTTTGGGAGGGAACGCGGCATCTAATGGTAGCGGTGTGGCGCTTGATGCCGTGCATCATCGTTTATTTACCGCTGACCAAGCCTATTGTAGTGTTTACATTTTTGATTTAGATAGTAATAACAATCTAGTCTCTAGCGTACCAAATAATATTTTGGGACAATCTGAGTTTGTTAGTTTTAATGATGGGACGTGCGGTACTACGCAAAATAAGTTCCACGGGTCCTATGGTCTAACATATGATTCGACGCATAATCGTTTATTTGTCGGAGATTACGATAATAGTCGTATTCTCGTCTTTGATCTCTCCGGTGGTATTACCAATGGTATGAACGCCAGCTACGTGCTGGGTCAGCCGGACTTTACTACTTCTGCAGGCTGGGATACTGGTCAATATATCCTTTATGAACAAGAGGTTATATCATTTGACTCGAGCCATCAAAGACTTTTTGTGTCTGATTATGGGGATTGGCGCTTTATGATTTACGATCTCTCCTGTGGTATTACCAATGGTATGAACGCCAGCTA
>CAZGCZ010000041.1:0-4628 GCA_964524615.1 uncultured Candidatus Saccharibacteria bacterium | reverse complement strand
TATCAATACCCGCACCAAGCAAATTTTAGCAATCGGTGATGACGCAAAAAAAATGGTTGGTAAGACACCGGCTAATATTGTTGCAAATCGTCCTCTTGTTGATGGTGTAGTTTCTGACTTTGAAGTAACAGAGCAAATGCTCAAATATTTTATTGAAAAAGTGCACAAAGAATCTTTTGCTATTTTTCCGAGACCGCGCGTCGTGATCGGCATTCCGTCTGGGGTTACTGAAGTTGAAAAACGTGCCGTAGAGGATGCAGCGACCAATGCCGGTGCTCGCCAGGCTTATTTGATTGAAGAGCCAATGGCGGCGGCAATTGGGGCAGGACTGCCAATTAATGAAGCGGCCGGCAGCATGGTAGTTGATATTGGTGGAGGTACCAGTGAGGTTGCAGTTATTTCTCTTGGCGGGATTGTGGCCAGCCGTTCGATCCGAATTGCCGGGGACGAGCTAACTGAAGATATTATCAATTTTGCGAAAGAGGAATTTAATCTCCAAGTTGGAGAACGCACAGCTGAGCAAATCAAAATTGCGATTGGATCAGCTGCAACCATGAATCAAACGCTTGAAGCACCAATCCGTGGCCGCGATATGATAACAGGTCTTCCCAAAGAAATTATTATTAATTCTAATCAAGTTCGCAAGGCACTGACAAAAAGCGTCCGGGCGATAGTTGAGTCTATTCGCCACACCATTGAAGAAACGCCGCCAGAGCTTGTAGCGGATATTATGGATCAGGGCATCACCTTAGCGGGTGGTGGAGCGCTTTTGCGCGGTCTTGATAAGTTGATTGCCCAACAGACAAAAATGCCCGTAGTTGTTGCAGACGATCCGCTCACATCAGTTGCTCGAGGAACTGGCATAGTGCTTGAAGAAATTGATACTCTGCGTGACGTACTACTTACCACACAATATGAAAAGGTACCGCGCTAGAGATTATGAAGCGCCGAACCCGAACTACAACAATCATTGTTCTGTCGCTTGCTATTATCATAATTGCAGCTTTTATTAGTGGGGTTATTCGACCGATCCGCTCAGCCACTGACCAAGCGCTCAACCCAGTTAGTAGAGTAACTTATCATTTCAGTTCCGCAATTCGAAATGGCATTAGTTTGTTGGCGTCAGTAGGTTCACTGAACGACCAGAATCAGGCTTTAGAACAGCAGGTGGATGACTTAAAAAAACAACTCGCAGATGTTAAGGAAATCCAGTTGGAAAACGATCAGCTTAGGGCTCAGTTAAATTTCCCCCAAATGACCCAATATAACCTTGTTTCTGCGCGGGTGCTGGGTGCTAGTGCCGATAGCGTACGTACAATTTTGCAAATTGATAAAGGCAGCTCTGCTGGGTTGCAAGAAGGTATGGCTGTAATTTCTGGTGGCTCTTTGGTTGGAGTAGTGGACTCAGTAGATCGATTTAGCGCCAAAATCATTGCTATCAATGATCCGGTTTTTAAAATCAGCGCCTTAACTCAAAGCAGCCGAACTAGCGGGATTGTTAGTGGCCAACTTGGTACTGGTCTCAAAATGGAAAAAATTGGTCAAAATGAGGCAATTGCAGTCGGAGAAACAGTTATTACAAGTGGCTCAGGGCTAGTGCCCAAAGGTATTTTAATTGGTCAAGTTGAATCTGTTCAAAGAGCTGACAACGCAATTTTTCAAGCTGCTAATATCAAGCCGAACGTAGATACCGCCAAACTTGAAATTGTCTTTATTATTACAGGACAAAAATGAACAAACGTTGGCTGCAGCTTCTAATTGTCATTATTCTGTCAATTTTGCAAATCAGTCTAGCAAAAAGTTTTGGGCTTGTTAGCGGCAATTTTTTATTAGCATATTTTTTGGTTGCCAGCCTATATTTTGATTATACTTTGCTCATTTGGTTAGCACTTTTAAGCGGTGTTCTGCTTGACCTTTATGGAGTGCCATCAAGTTTTGGCTTAAATATAGGATTTTTATTACTCGTAGTGATTATCAGTAAGTTGGTCATACGAATAGAAAATCAAACGCAGCGGCTATGGTATTGTTTGCTTTTATCAACTGGGTTTAGTCTCGTCTTTTTTGCTGCCGAAGTAGCATTAGTAGTAAATGTTTTTGAACGCAGTGCAGTTCTACCGCTTCTCTGGAAGCTTGTCGGCACAATCGTATATAATGGACTTCTGGTTATTATAATGTTCGCAATCTTTGAGTTTGTGGGCAATAGGCGTTCCCGGCAGCTTGGGAAGCGGTAAGGGGGTTGTATGAAAAATATCTTTGGAGATCTTTATAAAAAAGCCTATCAATTTGAGCCGTCTCGTAAGGAAAAATTGGTTCATTCTTCTGAAGATTGGTCGGCGGCGGTTCTATCAGGTAGTGATACAACCCAGACCATTGATGAACCAATTAAAGGGAACTTTGCACGATTTTTTATTGGTGCAACTGTTATTATTGGTCTAGTTTTAGCTCTGCAGTTAATCAATCTGCAAATTGTAAATGGTGAACGGAATCAAACGCTGGCTAATGGTAACCGAATCCGTCAAACAGTTATACCAGCCCCCCGTGGCGTAATTTATGATAGCAAGCACCAAGTTTTAGCTGAAAATTTAGCTGATTTCGAGCTCGTTGCTACTCCTAGTCTGTTAGCACCAGATGGTAACGACAGAACCGCGATTTACACAGCCATTGGTCAAATACTTGGACAAGACCCAAATGCTATTGCTCAAAAAGTCGAGAGCAAGGGCTTAAAGAGCTCGGAGCCAGTGGTAGTAGCAGAAAAAATTGATCGCGACAAAGCACTGTTATTGGATGAAAAATCTCGCAGCTTGGTAGGCTTTACCCTAAACACCAGTCCAAATCGAGACTATCTTGATGGCGGAAGTTTATCGCATTTCTTAGGTTATATTGGTAGAGTTTCGCAAGATGATTTGAAGCAGCACCCCAATTATCGTCCCACTGATTATATTGGCAAATCCGGTTTAGAGAACTTCTATGAGGCCGATTTACGAGGGAGTGCTGGCGAGGAGCAAACTGAGGTTGATGCTGGCGGGAAACCTGTCCGACTATTAGCATCCATTGATCCGACACCCGGTAACAATTTAGTTTTATCCATTAATAAGGATCTTCAAACAAAAACTGCTCAAATTTTGGCCGACGGGGTGAAAAAAGCCGGTAGCAGCGCTGGAGTAGCACTTGCAATGAACCCAAATACTGGTGAAATCTTAGCAGCAGTCAATTACCCAACTTATGATGATAATTTATTCGCTCACGGAATATCGAATACTGACTATCAAAAACTACTCAATGATCCAGCTCGACCGCTTTTTAACCGAATCACTCAAGGAACCTATCCAACTGGATCCACACTCAAGCCACTGGTAGCCTCGGCAGCTTTGCAAGAAGGTGTTATTAATGGTGCCACGACAGTTAATGACACCGGGCAATTAGTTGTTCCAAACCCCTATAATCCGTCGATTACGCAAATTTTTCATGGTTGGAAACCCGAAGGGCTGGGAATTGTTAATGTCGTCAAAGCCATTACTTGGAGCTCTGACATATTTTTCTATACCGTTGGTGGTGGTTTTGGCAGTCAGCGGGGACTAGGCATCACAAAACTTGATACTTATTTACAAAAATTTGGCTTTGGCAAACGTACCGGCATTGATGTTCCTAATGAAGCCTCTGGATTTGTCCCTACGCCTGATAATAAGTTAGCTCGCGTAAAAGAAAGCTGGACAGTGGGTGATACATACAATACTTCAATCGGGCAAGGTGATTTATTAGCTACGCCTCTGCAACTTTTGTCGGCTACTTCAGCAATTGCCAATGGTGGTACACTTTATAAACCGCATTTAGTACATGAAATTGACTCACCAGACGGTAAAGTCGTGCGTACACTAGACCCTGAGGTTTTAAATAAAGATTTTATTTCTCCGCAAAATCTTGCCTTAGTGAAGCAAGGTATGGCTGAAGCGGTGGCTTCGGGAACAGCCTGCTGCAGTACAAAAGCTGAGGTACCAGTCCCGGTAGCTGGGAAAACAGGCACAGCCGAAACTTCTACGCAGGATCCTACAGGAAAAGGCTCTTTGACCAAGCCGCATGCCTGGTTTACGGCATTTGCCCCAATTGATAATCCGCAAATTGCAGTGGTAGTACTTGTTGAAAATTCTGGTGAAGGAGCGGAATTTGCAGTGCCGATCGCACGTGACATCTTAAAGGCTTACTTTATTCATTAGTACTTAATTGGTTGACATGGCATAATTCCACCCGTATACTAATACAACAAATAGAAGAAAATCACGTAATGGGTAAAAACTAGGCTTGAATCAATCGAGAGCCTATTTTATAAGGTATTGAAAATGGTAGCTAAAAAAGATACAGCAGTATATTTAACTCAAGAAGGCATAGACAAGCTGCAAGCCGAGCACGATGATCTGGTAAAGAACAAACGTCGTGAAATTGCAAAAGCACTTAAGGAAGCCCGAGAAATGGGTGATTTGAGTGAGAATTCGGGATGGGATGACGCCAAAGATCGACAGGTTTTTATAGAAAACCGTATTTCTGAACTCGAAAATATTTTAAAACGTGCCAAGCCAATTAGTAAAAGCAAAGCCACCAAAGGTAAAGTTGATATTGGTTCTAAAGTCATTGTT
>CAZGCZ010000040.1:0-5529 GCA_964524615.1 uncultured Candidatus Saccharibacteria bacterium | reverse complement strand
AACAAAAAACGATATTCATAGCGATGCCCTTATTCGATTGACAATTTTTATAGATGAACTTATTGCTGGTACAAAAATTCGCGGGCTTAAGAACAGTTTTTGTGGTTTTGTTTATCCTATGGGTCAAATCTTAAATCGTGATGGTATTCATTGTTGTATCTCAACTTGGACACATGTTGGAGACAATATGGCGCCACCACGCGCGAAAGTTAATGGGATTTATGTTAGTAATAGTTTGGCAAAAAATGAGGCGCTAACAAATGGCTATGACGAAGCGATTGTACTGGACTCAAACGGCCATGTCACAGAGGGTACAGTATCTAATTTATTCATTGTTCGTGATGGAGTCTTGATATCGCCAGATCATTCCAACGATATTTTAGAGGGCATTACCCGAGACAGTATTTTTGCAATTGCCAAAGCGCGTAAGATTGCTTGCGTAACTCGAACAGTTGATAGATCGGAACTTTATATTGCTGATGAAGCGTTTATGGTAGGGAGTTCTGCCCGAGTA
Source organism: uncultured Candidatus Saccharibacteria bacterium (assembly GCA_964524615.1). Lineage (GTDB taxonomy): Bacteria > Patescibacteriota > Saccharimonadia > CAILAD01 > JBBSBN01 > CAZGCZ01. The sequence continues at coordinate 5,015 of CAZGCZ010000040.1, read as the reverse complement.
ACGCCGATTTTATCTGTCGATCGGCGCCCGATTGGCGACGGTAAAATCGGCCCAATCACAACCAGACTAACCAAAGAATTTCGTACTGCTCAGCTAGACCCAGGGAATGATTTTTCTGACTGGGTACAATCAGTCTATAATTGATACTTGCGCTTAGATATTTGATTTGGTATAACAGAGTTATGGTTCAGCATAAGACATCAGCTTTAATTATTTTGGTCATACCTCGTATGGCGGGATTTGCTGTTGTCTAAATAAATAGAAAATTGACATCAAGGCCCGCCGCAATCGGCGGGTTTTTTCGTTAACCAACTTATCCAGCTCACTCTTCAAGCCTGAGTGAGCTGGCAGGAAGGATAACCAGCGACCGAAGGGGTGATAATGCAACAAGCTGAATTTCATGTCGACCGAACGACCAACGAGGTCAAGGTTAGGGTTAAGAGGCCTGACAGAATGAGTGATCACGCTGATTCCACACTGTATCGAGCCGTGCTCGAAGCGGCCTTGGCGAAATTTCCACAAGTCGATTCACAACAGTTTCAGCAAGCAACGCCTGGTCAGGGTTTCGAAGGGCAGGCATTTTCTATCGTGGTGACAGTCGATGCTGCCAGGCAACCAAAGCCAGTTCAAACTGGTGGAGATCGCGCAGCTCGTCGTACAAGGTACTCGGTTTGGTCGAATTGGCGCTCGCATGTGCGTCGACCTGTCGGGGCGTCAGTGCGATCCGCCGCCGCTACATAGCCGGATCTTTTCTGGGTGGGGTAGGGGATAAAACCTCTGCCCCACCAATCAATTCATGACAAGTTTCTTCGTAATAGGTACAATGATTCTAATGGGAAAATACGAACCAACAGAAATTGAGCCAAAATGGCAGAAAGTGTGGGAAAACACACCGGAATTATATAAAGCCGTTGATTTTGATAAGGCTCATGAAAAATATTATGTACTGGTTGAATTCCCGTACCCATCGGGTGATGGTCTGCATACTGGACATGTCCGCAGCTATACCGCCCAGGACGTGATTGCAAGACGCCTTCGCATGCTTGGTAAAAACGTGCTGTATCCAATGGGCTGGGATGCGTTTGGTTTGCCTGCAGAAAACTACGCCATAAAACATAAAATTGCGCCTCAAAAGGCTACCGAGCAGAATATTGCCACTTTTAAGCGCCAAATGCAGGCACTTGGATTATCCTTTGATTGGTCACGGGAAATAAATACTACAGACCCAAGTTATTACAAATGGACTCAATGGATTTTCTTACAGTTACATAAAGCCGGCTTGGCTTATCAGGCAGAAATTCCTATTAATTGGTGTCCCAAAGAAAAAATCGGTTTGGCCAATGAAGAAGTTGTGGCTGGGGTTCATGAACGCTGTGGCACAAAAGTAGAAAAGAAAATACTAAAACAGTGGATGCTTAAGATAACTGCCTATGCCGACAGATTGATTGAAGGATTGGCAAACACTGACTACTTGCCGCAAGTGGCTACGAGCCAAATCAATTGGATTGGCCGAAGTGAGGGAGCGGAAATAGATTTTCAAGTACAAGAAACTGATGAAAAAATCAAAGTCTTTACTACAAGAGCCGATACCTTGCCTGGTGCCACCTTTTTGGTATTGGCCCCAGAACACTCGCTAGTGCAAAAAATTACGACTGAGCAGCACAAAGATAGCGTAGAAAAATATGTGAAAGCTGCTGCTCAAAAATCAGAGCTTGATCGTCAAGAAGATACTACAAAAACGGGAGTTTTTACTGGAGCTTACGCACTCAATCCACTGTCTAATGAGCCGATGCCAATTTGGGTAGCTGATTATGTGCTCATGGGATATGGAACGGGCGCAATTATGGCTGTACCAGCGCATGATCAGCGGGATTTAGATTTCGCTGAAAAGTTTGATCTGCCTATCAAAGTTGTTATTGAGCCAGTCACTGGTACTCCGCTTGAAAATGCGCAGTATCGTCGCAGTATTGTAGCAATAGTACGTAATCCAAAAGATGGCAAATTACTGTCGATTAATTGGGGTGAAAAAAATGGTGGCAATATTTTTATCGGCGGAGGACGAGAAAACGACGAGGATCCAGAAGTTACCGCTCGCCGCGAAGTATCAGAAGAAACTGGCTATAAGAATCTAAAGCTACTCGCAATTTCGGAAACTGTGCATCATAACTATTTTGCCCATTCGAAAAATGTAGCTCGCAAAATTGATGCCATTGGCTTTTATTTCGAACTTATTAATGAGCAGCAAGATAAACCTCGACTGGAAGACGATGAAAAAGATAAATTCCAGCTCGACTGGCTTGGGCCAAAAGAAGCTGACACGAAAGTAGCTGATCCACTTCATCATTATTTGCTTGATAAATTTATCTTTAAAAAAGCTTACGGTGGCGAGGGTATATTAACCAATTCAGGCCAGTATGATGGCATGTCAACGCTTGAAGCCCGCAAAGAAATTATCAAAAACCTCGAAGAAAGCGGGATTGCCAAGGCTGCAATTAGTTATAAGCTTCGCGATTGGGTATTTTCGCGCCAACATTATTGGGGCGAACCAATCCCAATAATTCATTGCCCAAAAGATGGAGTTGTACCAGTGCCAGAAGACCAACTTCCTGTTGAATTACCTGAGGTTGAGCATTATGAGCCAACTGATACAGGCGAGTCGCCTTTAGCGGCTATTACCGATTGGGTGAACGTTGAGTGTCCAGTTTGTGGCGGCCCGGCAAAGCGTGAAACCGACACCATGCCAAATTGGGCAGGCAGCAGTTGGTATTATTTGCGCTATACCGACCCGAACAATGATCAGGCTTTTGCGGATCGAGAAAAACTTCAGTATTGGCTACCGGTTGATCTTTATAATGGTGGAATGGAGCACACCACCTTGCATTTGCTTTATTCCCGATTTTGGCATCAATTTATGTATGATCAAGGGCTGGTGCCAACACCTGAACCCTATGCTCGCAGGCGCTCTCACGGCATGATTTTAGCAAGTGACGGTAAAAAAATGAGCAAATCATTAGGCAATGTGATTAATCCTGATGATATGATCAAGCGTTACGGGGCAGACGCCACCAGACTTTATGAGATGTTTATGGGGCCTTATGATCAGGCAATTGACTGGAGCGAAGACAAGCTAGCAGGCTCATATAGATTCCTCAATCGTGTTTGGAATGTGGTTAATGCTATGGTAAGCGATCACAAAAAAACACATGAACCTACGGGTGAGGATAGTGTTTTTGAGACAGAAGTTGATCGAATGGTTCACAAAACACTTAAAAAAGTCAGTAATGATATTGATGATCGTCAATTTAACACAGCTGTTGCCTCACTGATGGAATTGGTAAATTTTCTGACAAAACCTGAGAATATTTCCCGACTACAATCTACTCAGTTTAGTGACCTGGCGCATCGAACTGCTCAAATGTATGTTTTGATGCTAGCTCCATTTACGCCGCACTTGGCTGAAGAGCTCTGGCAAAAACTGGGAGGTGAAGCTAGCGTACACGCTCAGCAATGGCCGGCATACGACCAAAATTTAATCGAAGAAGATATTACTACAATCATTGTGCAGGTTAATGGTAAATTACGAGGCCAGATTACTGTTCTTGCGGCAGATGCTCAAGACAAAGCTAAGCTTGAGCAAGCAGCCCAGCAAGTAGCACAAGACTTTCTTGATAAAAATAATCTGAAAATTAGTAAAACCATTGTGATTCCTGGCAGATTAGTTAATTTTGTAGCCACATCCTAACCATTGCTTTTTAGCTCAAAATTTGTTATAAATATAGGCGAAGAAACGTATGCAAATGCATTTCTGGCCAAGTGCCCACTCAACTTAAGAACCATTTAATCTATTTTGGTTATTAAGAGCGTCTCTTGATCAGATGAATATTCGCTACTTTCGGACATAATTACATGAGGAGAACTCCGAATGGCAGTACCAAAAAAACGTACTACTTCAAGTGCTCGTGGACAACGTCGCTCTCATGATGCGCGTACCACTACGCAGCTTGTTAGTGCTAAAAGTAGCAAGCATCCAGTCCCGCGTCGCCTGAAGCGCGCCGCAGAACGCGGACTATTGCGAATAGGGCGAAGCTAAATTGGCTAGCAATCGACATCTCGGGCGAATAGTAGCGATGCAATCGCTCTACGAGTATGATTTTCGATTGCACAATAATGAAGAAGAAAAACCAAACCTTAATGAAATACTTGATCGCAATCTAGCTGTTTATTCAGAAAATATTGAAGATCAAAGTTTTGTGCGTGATCTTACAGGTGGTACGCACACTAATGAAGCAAAAATAGACAAATTAATCGCACCCGCCGCCCCAGATTGGCCAATTGATCAAATTGCTAAAATAGACCGAGCAATTCTTAGACTCTCGATTTATGAACTCATGATCAAGCGAGATGTCCCGCCTAAAGTTGCAATAAACGAAGCGGTCGAGCTAGCAAAGGCCTTCGGTGGCGAAAACTCAAGTAAATTTGTGAACGGTGTTCTTGGAACAATATATCGACAGAGTGAATTTTATGAACCAGAAGAAGACAAGCAAGAATCAAAGAAACAAGCAGAACCGGACGACAAACCGAAAAAATAAGCGACCCCTCAAGCAAACTCGAGCGGTACGCGAATATTCGGCCGGTGGTTTTGTGTATAGAATGACTCCTCAAGGTCCTGAATTTTTGTTAATCAAAGACCATAAAGATCGCTGGAGTATTGCCAAGGGCAAAATCGAATCAGAAGAAACTCCAGAGCAAGCCGCTGTACGTGAGATCACTGAGGAAACTCAACTCAAAACTATGCTGATTCGAGGTAAGCTTGATAAAATTTACTTTTTTTACCGACTCAAAAATAAATTAATTTTTATGACCACCTGGGTATTTTTGGTAGAAGCTCTTAAACCAGATGAGCCGGTAGGTGTGGAAGCAGACAAATATTGGATTACCGAAGCACGCTGGTTTAGTATAGAAGATGCACGCAAAGCAATGGAACATAAAGATTTACAAGTATTACTTGAAGTAGC
>CAZGCZ010000039.1:0-1883 GCA_964524615.1 uncultured Candidatus Saccharibacteria bacterium | reverse complement strand
ATGATGTGGCAAGCATTGCTTCTCAATTTGGCGGTGGTGGACATAAAGTAGCTGCTGGAGCGATTGTTCGCGGCCATAAATCACTCGCTGAAGCAGCTCAAGCAGTTCTAGCCTTAGCTAAAGAGGAAATTGAGCGTAATGCAACTCTATAATTCGCTGAGTAAGAAAAAGGAATTATTCAAACCCTTAAAGCCCGAAGTCGTGAGCATCTACTCGTGTGGGCCAACGGTCTATGACCATGCTCACATTGGTAATATGCGAGCATATATTACAGCCGACGTGCTCGTTAGAACGCTTAAGCACATTGGCAAGGCTGAAGTTACTTGGGTGATGAATATTACTGATATTGACGATCGAATTATTGACCGTCTGAAACGTGATTATCCCAATGATGATCCCAATACTGCTCGGCAAAAACTAACGGATAAATTTACCAAAATTTTTTATAACGATCTTGTTAAAGTTAATGTTGATAAAAACGCCATTGAATTTGTTCGCGCTACTGACTATATATCCAAAATGCAAAGTTTAATTTCTCAACTTGTTGGCAAAGGGCTGGCTTACGAATCTGCTGGATCGGTATATTTCAGCCTTGATGAATATAGAAAAAAAGGGCATAAGTATGGCTTGCTCATAAACATTGATTACGAGGCACAAGCGCGAGTAACGGATGATCAGGATCAAAAAGATGGCGCGGCTGATTTTGTACTTTGGAAGGCTGCTCATGAGGGCGAGCCAAGTTGGGATTTTGAGCTTAATGGAAAACAACTGCCTGGCCGGCCTGGATGGCATATTGAATGCACAGCTATGAGTACAGAGAAACTTGGTCATGTCTTCGATATCCATACTGGTGGAGTGGATTTAAAATTTCCCCATCATGAGAACGAGATTGCACAAAATGAAGGCAAACTCGCAAATTATTTCATTCATAACGAACATCTACTAGTTGAAAACAGAAAAATGTCCAAATCAGCTAATAACTTTTATACTCTCAATGAGATAGATGACCCGCTGGCTTTTCGGTATTTGGTTTTGCAAGCTCATTACCGCAAGCAAATGGATTATAGTAATGAAGCACTACAGTCAGCCCACGACAGGCTAGTAAATTTGCGACAATATGCCGACCAGATGGTATTAAAAAAACCTGGCTCGCTTGCAAAAAAAGACAGCTCAGGAATAACCAACCAATTTATCAAAAAATTTAACGATGCTCTTATTGACGACCTAAACACAGCCGAAGCCTTAGCAACCTTGTCTTTAATTGAAGGTAAAATTTATACCCAAGAAACATTAGAGGCCTTGTCTCAAGCTGATAAAGTTCTAGCTCTTAATTTGATTGATACATCAAAGCCCTCAGCTGATATTTATAGCATGATTGACGAATATGAGCAGGCGAGAGCAAGTAAAAATTATGAAGTATCTGATAAATTGCGGGCTCAGCTTCATAACAAAGGCTATTTCGTTTCTGATACAAATGAAGGCACTTTAGTCTCACAAAAAAGATAAAATCCAGTAAGCCAAGTGGCCTACTGGATGACAATCACGGCGGCTTATAAAGATGGTCTTTGCCGTGGGTTGGGCAGATGTATCCGTGCCTGCAATGGCTGCATCCAAGTCTGTGGCCTTTGCAAAAACTGCATTTATCGAGCTCTTTTGTACACCGCGGGACTAAAACAGGGACTTTGCCGCATCTCGGCACTGGTTTCACCACCTTACGAATTTTTGTAGGTACGAATTGGTGTTTTGATTGTAGTGCGAGTAAGAAATGAAATCAAGACTAGCACCAAGCAGTAGTATCAAGCTACAATAAGATTATGATCAATGTTGCAATGCCGCCAAAGCGCCTGAATGAATACACCAAACTGGTAAACAAAAAGGCCATT
>CAZGCZ010000038.1:0-2777 GCA_964524615.1 uncultured Candidatus Saccharibacteria bacterium | reverse complement strand
AAAGTCATTGTTGAGCTAGAAGATGGCGAACAGGCATACCATATTGTTGGTACTCATGAGGCTAATATTGACGAAGGCAAGATCTCATACGAATCGCCCATTGCCCAGGCATTGATCGGTAAAATTCGTGGTGATGAGGTGGAAGTTGAAGTTCCCGCTGGCGTCATAAAGTACCGTATTAAATCTGTCGACTAATAATTTTTGATTCAAATAATACTCGCAGTGAATTTTTTACGCTGCTAACGTATAATATAAGATATGCTTGATATAAAATTTATTCGGGAACATGCTGACGAAGTAAAATCAGCAGCTTCTCGAAAAAATATTACTGTTGATGTGGACCAGTTGTTAAAACTCGATAAACAATACCGAGTCATTCAAACTGATATTGAAACTGTACAAGCTCAACGCAACACATTTGCCCGCCACCAAAAAGGCGATAAGATGTCAGCTGCCGATATTGCCCAGGGTAAAAAAATTAAAGAACGGCTCGCTGAGCTAGAAAAGCAGCTTGAGCAAATTAAACCAGAATATAATAATTTGTTACTGCAAGTACCTAATCTTCCATGGGAAGATGTCCCTGATGGCAGTAGTGAGCTTGATAATAAAGCCGTAAAGCACTGGGGTGAAAAACCACAATTTGATTTTCAAGCTAAAAATCATTGGCAAATTGCGGAGGCTCATGGCTGGATCGACAAAGAACGTGCCGCAAAAGTTGCCGGTAGCAGGTTTGTTTATCTAAAAGGCAATCTTGTGAAGTTGCAGTGGGCTTTGATGCAATTTGCTATCACTCAATTGACTGATGAAAAAATATTACAAAAAATTGCCAAAGATGCCGGATTGAAAGTCAGTACAAAGCCCTTCGTTCCGGTTTTGCCGCCTCTTATGATCAAGACAGATGTCTACGAGGCAACTGGCAGGCTAAACGCTGAAGAAGTGACGTATAAAATTGAACAAGATGATCTCTGGCTCGAAGCCAGCGCCGAGCACAGTTTAGCACCGATGTATAAAGACGAAATTCTACTGGAGTCTGATCTACCAATTCGATATTTAGGCTATGCCACAAGTTTTCGCCGCGAAGCCGGCACTTATGGCAAAGACATGGAAGGAATTTTGCGCCTCCATCAATTTGATAAGCTCGAGATGGAATGTTTCACTTTAGCCGAGCATTCATTTAATGAGCATCTTTTTTTGATTGCAATTCAGGAATATTTAATGCAACAGCTTAAATTGCCTTACCAAGTAGTTATGAAATGTACTGCTGACATTGGCAAGCCAAATGCTAGAGGAGTCGATATTGAAGCTTGGTTACCAGGACAAGATCAGTATCGCGAGACACATACGGCTGATTATATGACCGACTATCAGGCTAGGCGTTTACATACTCGTGTCCGCCGGCAAGATGGCAATGTTGAGCTTGCTCACACCAATGATGCTACGGCTTTTTCACAGCGTCCTCTGATTGCTATTCTAGAAAATTATCAGCAAGCCGATGGCAGCGTCCAGATTCCAGAAGTTTTACAACCATATTATGGAGGGAACACATTATGATTAAAATGCAGCTATCAGCTCGCCACTATAAATTAGATAATAAACTTCAAAAATATTGCGAAGAAAAGCTAGGTACTTTGGATCATTATTTTGGTGAAAAATCAAAGCCCATTGGCTTACAAATAGAAATCCAGCAGGACCAATCCGGCAAAGAGAATAATAAATTTCACGTTCGGGCAATAATAAAAATTGCTGGCCCTGATCTGATTGCCGAAGCGGCTGCTGCGACTCCGGAATCAGCTATTGATTTGGTTGAAACGAAACTCAAGCATCAAATATCTCGACTCAAACGCAAACGCCTTCCTCAGCGCATGGGTATTAAACAATGGTTCAGTCGCAACTCAAGAAACTCGGAGTAATTTATGGCAATATTTTCAAAAATTTTAGGCGATAGCAACGCCCGAGAAGTCAAACGCATATCTTCAATCGTGGAGCAGGTCAATGCTCTATCGGACAAACAGAAGAAGCTGACAGACAAACAACTTACTGAAAAAATTACCGAGCTTAAAAAAACTGTTAAAGCCCCCAAGGACCTTGAGGCAATCCTGCCAGAAGTTTTTGCGTTGGTACGCGAAGCGGCTGATAGAACACTTGGTATGCGACACTTCGATGAGCAAATTATTGGTGGGGTCGTAATGCATAAAGGCCAAATTGCGGAAATGAAAACTGGTGAAGGGAAAACTTTTGTGGCCACATTGCCAGTCAGTCTCAATGCGCTAACTGGAAAAGGCGTGCATCTGGTGACAGTGAATGATTATTTAGCCCGACGTGATGCTGGCTGGATGGGCAAAATTTATTATGCCCTAGGGCTTTCAACGGCCGTAATTATGCATGACTCCTCATTTATATATGATCCAGATTACGTTGATGATTCCCATACTGATGAGCGGTTGCAACATTTTCGCCCAATTGAACGTAAAGAGGCTTATGCTGCTGATATCACATATGGCACTAACAATGAATTTGGCTTTGATTACCTGCGTGATAATATGGTGCAAGACGAGTCAGAAATTCGTCAGCGACCTTATTCATATGCCATTGTTGATGAGGTCGATTCCATCTTAATTGATGAAGCCCGCACGCCACTAATTATTTCTCAGCCCGCTGCTAAATCTACTGATCGTTATTATAATTTTGCCCGCATTGCCAAAGGCCTTAAGGCCGAAGCAGACTATACTGTTGATGAAAAGCAAAAAGCCGTTAGTTTGACCGAGGAAGGAATCGCC
>CAZGCZ010000037.1:0-4974 GCA_964524615.1 uncultured Candidatus Saccharibacteria bacterium | reverse complement strand
CAAACTATTAAAACAATTGGTTTGAGCGATATTCATCGCCGGAGTTTTGTGCTCCATGACTAATACTACTGCTATTGGCAAACGGGCCGAAAATATCGCAAAGATTTACTTGCAAAATCACGGCTATAAAATAATCGGACAAAATGTTCGTACGCGTTTTTATGAAATAGATATTATCGCAGAGCATGACGGCTATATAGTTTTTACAGAAGTAAAATATCGCAGAAATAATAATTTTGGGGGTGGAGCTGAGTCAATTACAGCTCAAAAACAAGCGCGCTTAATCAAAGCGTCGCAAGGCTGGCTTGTTGAAAATAGCCAGTATAACCACTTGCAGCCAAGAATAGATGTAATTGTAGTAGAGGGTAGCAGCGAGCATATAACTCATCATTACAGCTCAGCTATAGAAAATTCTTGACAAAAAGCCTCCGATTTATTACAATATTGTTATTGAATGAAGTCGACACCTGTGTCGGCCTTTTTTAAACCCTAAATAGAATAATGAATAAAGGAAATTTATGAATACTCAATTTATTGCAGCAATCGAACAAATTTGCGAAGAAAAAGGCATTAGCAAAGATGTTGTGTTTGAAACTATTGAAGCGGCTCTGGCGGCAGCCTATAAAAAAGATTATGGTGAGCGCGATCAGGAAGTGCGTGTAAAAGTTGATGAAAAAACTGGTGAAATGCGAGTTTTTGTGACAAAAACAGTAGTCAAGGAAGTTGAAAATCCAAATCTAGAAATTTCACTTGGTGATGCTCAAGTGGTCAAGAAAAGTGTTAAAGTTGGCGATGAAGTCGAAATTGAAGATATGAATCGTGACTTTGGCCGGGTTGCAGCCCAAACTGCCAAGCAAGTTTTACTGCAAAGGATTCGTGAAGCCGAACGTGAAGTTGTCTTTACTGAATTTTCTGACAAAGAAAATACCGTGATGAATGGCGTGGTCCAACGTGTTGAGAATGGTAATGTCTATGTCGATCTCGGTCGTGGTACCGGTGTAATGTTCCCAGTCGATCAGATTCATTCTGAAAAATACTACGTTGGCCAAAGAATAAAAGTTTATGTTGTGCGAGTTGAACAAACCGCTCGTGGCCCTCAAATTATTGTTAGTCGGTCGCATCCAAATATGCTCAAAAAACTTTTTGAAATGGAAGTGCCTGAAATTGAGACTGGATCGGTAGAGATTGTGAATGTTGCTCGAGAAGCCGGCAACCGTTCTAAGATTGCGGTGAAAAGCAATATTGAAGGCGTTGACGCAGTTGGGACCTTTGTTGGTGGACGCGGAACCCGCGTACAAGCTGTGATGGCTGATATTGCAGACGAAAAAATCGATATCATTCCTTTTAGTGAAGACCCGAAACAGTATATTGCTAATGCGCTCTCACCAACGGAAGTGATTAGTGTGAAGCTCAACGAAGATGAAAAGCAGGCTGTTGTTAAGGTTCCAGAAGATCAGCTTAGTCTTGCAATTGGCAAACAGGGGCAAAATGTTCGTTTGGCAGCTAAGTTAACCGGCTGGAATGTTGATATTGATGGGGCAGACGAGTCAAATGTCGAAGAGGCTTCAAAAGTAGTTGAAACTAGTAAAAACAAGAAAAAAGTTGATCTAGAAGGTTCCATTATTGCTGCCGCTGAGCAACAGGCTAAAGCTGAAGATGACGGAGAACAGGTAGCACTAGAAGCTGAAGAAAAGTCTGGTACTGAAACCAAAACGACCAAAAAATAAATTGGCACTCGCTAGTATAGTGTGCTAAAATAAGAATTATAAAAGGGGGTCACTAATGAACGAAAACTACGCAGCACAGTTTGAACGGTTTACCGAAAATGCGAAAAGAAGTCTGGAGAACGCCAGCGAAATCGCACTTTCTGCCAATGCTAGTTATATCGGAACTGAGCATTTGTTACTTGGTGTGCTCAAACAAAGTGGTTCAATTGGTGCAAAAATACTGCAAGAAGCAGGTATCACGCTTGATCGTTTACAGTTAAACCTTACTACCGATCCAATTTTTCATGGCAGCTTACAAGGCTTATCCGAAACTGCCAAAAAAGCTATCACGTTAAGTTTGCGTGTAGCGCAAGAGTTTGGTCAGCCTTATGCTGGAACCGAACATATTTTATTTGCAATTCTAAGTCAGAAAAATGCCCGGGCTCTAACCTTACTGCGTGAGCATAAGGTTAACCCCAGCGTAATTCGTAACGAAATCGAAAATCATTTGCAGTCACATGGCTATATGTTCGATACTCCAACAGCAAATAGCTCAGGCAGAGGCAGTAAATCATCGAAAACACCAATGCTAGATCAATTTGGTATTGATATGACCAAAAAAGCCAAAGAAGGAAAACTTGACCCAGTTGTTGGTCGCGAGAATCAAATCGGGCGGATGATCTCAATTCTAAATCGACGCACTAAAAATAATCCAGTATTAATTGGCGAACCAGGCGTTGGTAAAACAGCTATCGTGGAAGGCCTAGCTGACCGCATTGCTACTGAGAATGTGCCAGAAAAATTGGTTGGCCGCCGGGTTGTGATGCTTGATATGGCTTCTTTGATTGCTGGCACTAAATATCGCGGTGAATTTGAAGAACGACTCAAAAAACTGATTGACGAAACCAAAGCCAATAAAGACGTTATATTGTTTATCGACGAGCTCCATACAGTTGTAGGTGCAGGTGCTGCTGAAGGTGCTATTGATGCGGCAAATATACTTAAGCCGAGCCTATCACGTGGCGAAGTTCAAGCCATTGGTGCTACTACTCTCGATGAGTACCGCAAATATATTGAGAAAGACTCAGCGCTCGAGCGTCGTTTTCAGCCAGTCATCGTACCAGAAGCAACTGTGGAAGAGAGTATAGAAGTACTGCGCGGAATTCGCTCAAAATACGAAGAATTTCATCAAGTAAAAATTACTGACGAAGCTATAGAACAAGCCGCTAAACTCTCAAATCGATATATTGCAGACCGCTTTTTGCCCGACAAAGCCATTGATTTGGTTGATGAAGCCGCTTCATTAGCGCGAATCCGACGAGGTGGCGTATCAAAAAGATACAAGCAGTTGCAAACCAAGCTAACTGATTACTCGGCTCAAATTGACGAGGCTGTCTACAACCAGGATTTTGAATATGCAGCTCGTTTGAAATCGGAAGCTAGTGTGGTTGAGCAGCAACTAGCTCGCCAGGCTAAAAAGGATCAGGTTGGCAAGACACTAGAAATTACCGAGGAAGACATTGCTGCTGTGGTAGCGCAGGCTACGGGCGTGCCAATGACGCGGCTCATTAAGCAAGAAACTGTTAACCTCTTAAAACTCGAAAAGAACCTCAAGGCCAGGGTAATTGGTCAAGATGAGGCGGTTAGTGTAATTGCTAAATCAATCCGAAGAGCCCGAACAGGTATCTCAGACATTAATCGACCAAACGGAAGTTTTATCTTCCTCGGACCAACTGGTGTAGGTAAAACTGAGTTGGCTCGGGCCTTAGCTGAAGAAATGTTCCATGATAAAAATGCTCTCGTTAAAATTGATATGAGTGAATTTATGGAGCCACATAAAGTTTCCCGCTTGGTTGGGGCACCTGCTGGCTATGTGGGCTATGATGACGCTGGACAGCTGACAGAAACAGTTAGACGGCAGCCATATAGCTTAATCTTGTTTGACGAGATTGAGAAGGCTCATCCGGAAGTTTTTAATATTTTGCTGCAAATTCTAGAAGATGGCCAATTGACTGATGCTAAAGGCCGTAAGATTGATTTTCGCAACACTATCATTATTATGACGAGCAATATTGGTGCCCGCGAAGCACAAGCCGAAGCAAACATCGGTTTTCACACTGAAACTGCCAATGAGGAAAAGAAACTTGAGAGTTATCACACAAAACTTAAAACCACCATCGAACGCGAACTGCACAAGGTATTTAAGCCGGAGTTTCTTAATCGAATCGATCATGTTGTGGTATTTAAAGCCCTTTCTCAAAATGATATTCGCAAGATTATCGACTTGCAGCTAGAGCTTCTCAATAAAAGATTAGCTGAGCAAAATATTTCAATCGAATTTGATCGAAGTGCCAAAGAATTATTGGTCAGCGAGGGCTATGACCCCAAGTATGGTGCACGACCCCTGCGTCGAGCCATTACAAATTTAATTGAAGACAAATTGGCCAGTGAGATACTAGATGGCTTAATCAAGCCAGGCGACAGGGTGAAAGTTAGTGCGGTGGACAAAAAAGTTATATTTGGGACGCGTCAAATAGCTACAAAAACTAAATAATTACAAAAAAGAGGACCTTGGTAAAAAACCGAGGTCCTTTTGTGTGATCTTAGTCCATGTTGCTGACGGGTTCTAGTGGCTGAACACTACAGAGAAATGGCAGCCTTGACTGTAATTCTCCCATCCAGTGCTCAGGCCGCTCTGGCCAATCATCGTGGCCATACTCTGGAAAAACTCGATACCAAGATGGCGTAACGTAGTCGCTGTCTCTGGTATTAGCTGTCGCGAAAAATTGCTGGCTTGGAGCTTTGGCATTGAGCATTTGATCATGCCCATAGCCAAAAATGCCAGTAGGCATCCCGGCTAACTCACCGATGGGTGGGACCCAGCGTGCCGCACTCGGTGCCACTAGTGGTGCACTGTGGCGCAGGGCGCGCAATTGCGACATTGAGACTGCAGTTGGGAAGTGGAACATGGCTTCGTTCTTGGCTCTTAGCCAAACCCGATCGACATCATGCTCGACTGGTATAGGCTTGCTGAGCTTGAAGAAAGTACGAGCCATCACGGGATACCAACGATCCATGACGGGTCCGCCAGGTAGCCAGGGTGATACGAATCGGGCCAGCCAACGCATTGGGGTCCGAAGATCTTGCATCGAAGTTGCCGCGCATTCAAATATCAGCTTGATATCAAAAGGTGCACGGTCCCGATAACGACGAACGAAACGGACAACGTCGGCTCCACCAATTGAGCAACCGATCAGCACAACCTCAT
>CAZGCZ010000036.1:0-10801 GCA_964524615.1 uncultured Candidatus Saccharibacteria bacterium | reverse complement strand
AGTACCGGTACTGGAGTTTAAGCTTACTCCGGGGGGTAGACTACCACTGCCCAGACCATAGGAGACTGTGCCTTGGGTACCAGAGGATGAGATGGTTTGTGAGTAACTACTGCCTACGGTGCCGCCAGACACAGAGGTAGTAGTGATGTGAGCGAAGTCGAAGATGAGGACACGTTGATTGTAGTCGTCCGTAACATACAGACGTCTGTTAGTACTATCAAAACCACCATCACCGCCATAATTAAAGTAAAAGCTAGTTTGTGTGGGAGAATAACTACTATCACAAGCACCAAAACTTGATTGTCCAAGTGTGGCCACAGCATCCATGCCATTGGTAATACCATTAGCAAGATTGAATATCATCACATTCTCGCAGCTATAATTATTAGCAAAAAGAAGTTTTTGTACTGAGTCATAAGCAAAACTTTCTACACCATAAACAGATCCTTGATCTCCTGAATAGGTATCGCAAGTGAAATCTGTACAGCCAAGTTCATAAGAGGCGTTCATGCCATTAGACAAGTTTGAGGTATCGAAAACGAGAATATTGCCGCAATCATAGTTAGCCCAAAATAGCTGATGCGTATCAGGATCAACCGCTAGCCCACCACTGTAGGCATAGGCAACTTCATTCTGAGCACAACCTCCATTGCCAACGGTGTCAAAATCTGGAGCACCTAATACGTAACTAGCGTCCATACCGTTATGAATATTTCCTGGAGAAGCGTCAAATACCATAATTCTATTATTTTCGTACGTATCCGCTACATAAAGATAACCCGACTTCGTATCATAGGCGACCGCGCCATATTCGGATTCATCAAAGCGATTTATAGAAGTTCCGTAATCATAACTAGAAAAATCATCCTGACCAATGACATAACTGGCATCCATGCCATTGTGGATACCTCCTGAGAAATCAAAGACCAGCACCCGATAATATTCATAAAGATCGGGCACAAACAGCCGGTCATTTACTGGATCATAACTTAATGAACCAGCATACTCGATATAACCATAGTTCTGATCATCACAAGATGTATCAGTCAGATCGGCACAACCAAGCACATAATCTGCATTGTGATCAATCAGGTTATTATTATCATCTAAGTTGTAGACAAGTATGCGATAATTCCCACCGTCTACTACGAATAAGCGGTGGTGTACAGTGTCTAAAGCATTGCCAGAACCATCGCCGTCCCCATAAAAACCAACCGCATTTGCTCCGGGATCAACTACATTATTTTGATTTCTCAAATTAAAATCAGGGTTACCGTTTTCATCTGTTTGACCTAAGAGGCCTGTGGCAGACATCCCATTCGTAATTCCACCTGATGTGTCATAAACTAAAACTCGATATCTGCCATAATCAACCACATATACATGGCTATGATCTTGGTCTACAGCTATACCTATAGCTTCACTAATATTTTGCCCGCCGCCGAGAGCAGTGCCAGTAAAATTAGCCTTGCCAAGCACTTTACTGGCATTCATATTGTTGGAAATACCCCCGGAAAGATCAAAGACTGTTACCCGTGCATTAGACCATTCAGCCACGTATAATTGTTGGCTATTATTATCAAAAGCCAGCCCTTGAGGATAATACATAGTATTTGCCTGTGGGTTGTTGCAACCACATTGATTTGCGCTACTACTGGTAAAATCTGGCTGGCCTAAAACATTAATAGCATTTTCACCGTTTGTAATAACTGCTGTATCAAATACCATGACTCTGTTACTGCGAGAGTCAGCTACAAAAAGGTGGTCATTCGTAGAATCATAAGCCAAACTGCTGCCGTATGGGTAATTAAATGTACTGGCAGTTGTATTGTTAGTAGAAGATGTAAAATCTGGTTGGCCAAGAACATAGCTGGCATTCATGCCATTGGTGATACCACCTGAAAGATCAAAAACAAGCAAGCGATTCCCTGAAGGATCCAATACAAATAGTCTGTGATGCGTAGCGTCATAATTGACACCAACTGTGCTTAAGAATTGGTTTTGGGTAACTCCACCAATTGAAGATGTAAAATCTGGCTGACCAAGAACATAGCTGGCATTCATGCCATTGGTGATACCACCTGAAAGATCAAAAACCATAACTCTATTACTGTCTGCTACGAACAACCAATGACTAGCACTATCATAATACATGCCTTGTGGAGAGGTGAGACTATTAGCAGTCGGGGTATTATGATAGCCTGTTGTTTGAAGATCTGGCTGACCAAGAACATTACTCGCGAGATAACTAACGATATTGTTATTATTGTCTAGCTGAAAAACCACCACACGATAATTACCGGTATCAGACACAAATAAGCGATGATTTGTTGAGTCAAGTGCCGTATATTGTGGATATTTAAACCCTGTGCCATAAAGCGAATATTGGGCATTATTAATCAAATTCTTATTAAAATCTATGTTGCCGTTACGATCTGTCTGCCCTAACACATCACTGGCAGTATATGGTGCTGAAGCATGGGCTGGAGGTGGTGAAAGATAATGAAAACCAATACCAAAAATAATAACTACAACTACCAGTAGTTGTGTAACCAGGCCTTTTGCTCTTGAATACAAGTAATAACCCTCACTACTAAAAAACTATACTTATTATGCTTAATTTTAAGATAAAAAACAATGGTTCGAATAAGAGTAACTTGGTGGAGCATGCCGGGGTCGAACCGGCCACCTCCGCAATGCGAATGCGGCGCTCTACCAGCTGAGCTAATGCCCCTTGTCAGACTCTAGTGTAGCAGGGGCCGCAAGTGACTATCAATATCGCCGCTACCCATAAAAAACACTACAGCACCATCGTGAACTTCTGGCAATACCTTCTGATAAGCCTCTTCAACGGTTGCGATATAGTACACGTTGGGCTTATTAATAGCGGCCACCAGTTCTTCAGAACCACGTCCCTCGTCTTTTTCACGCCCTAACTTGACTATGGTTGGCACAATATAGGTTTCGTCAGCCGTATCAAAGGCCTTTGTAAATCTGTCGAAAAGTTGGTTGAGACGATGTTTGCCATCTGGCTGGAATACAGCAATTAGTTTGTTGTTTGGAAAATACTCGCGAGCAGCCTTGAGGGTAGCTTGAACTTCTTCAGGATGGTGAGCATAGTCCGAATAAATTCGCTCTCCTACTTTTTCGAACCGGCGCCACGTGCCATGAAACTTACTCAAAGCCTCTTCAATTATTTTGCCATCAATGCCCGCTGCCAAGGCTGCTTGAGCGGCGGCTTCGGCGTTGCTTTGATTGTGAGCTCCGGGAACTTCAAGCTTGTGATGAGCTAGATCATGCTCGTTATATAACACGACTTTGCGACCAGATTGATCAACTTCATCGAGCAAAGCTGTGGTATTCGTATCCTGACCATTAAGGATTATTGTGCCGCCAGGCTTGGTATTCGCCAAAAACTTACGAAAAGAATTCTGCGTGTCAGCCAAATCATGATAAAAATCCAAGTGATCAACATCAACGTTTAATATCACAGCCACATCGCTTTGGTAGTTCCAAAACGCACCTTTGTATTCATCGGCTTCGATAATAAGATACTTGCTCTTGCCTTGCCGGAAGTTGCTCCAGCCCAACTCTTCTAGTTTGGTACCAACTATTACTGTTGGGTCTAGACCGGCTGCAATAAAAATTAGCGCAACCATTGATGTAGTGGTGCTTTTGCCATGGGTGCCTGCCACCGCGACCGTATAATGCTTTTTGGTTAACTCTCCTAATGCTTCCGGGTAATTCTTGGTTGGAATATTGGCCTGCTTAGCTGCAACAAGCTCCGGATGATCCGCTGGCAAAGCATTTGTGTAAACCACTAAATCAGCTTGCTTAAGTCCATCAACATTAGTTCCAATGGTTATATTGGCTCCTAATTTTTCGAGAGTTTTGGTAGTTTCGGTTTGCTTGTCATCCGAACCGCTGACTTCCCATCCTTCAGCTAGATAATACTGCGCTAGTGAGCTTACACCAATGCCGCCGATTCCAATGCAATAGAGTCGTTTTTTCATAGCTGCATTGTATCACAACCAAAAAAAGTGATTTGCATAAAATAATTTTTGTGCTATAGTTTTTTTACTTTTGTACCAAAAGCAACCGAAGGGGAGTCGTGGCATATCACGGGGCACCACGCAAACGGGGTAAGGGTCACAAACAAGGTGGAGAGGGTTTCAGCGGCAAGACCCTGGCATCAATCATGCGGGACTTGGAGCGCAGCTCACCTCCCAAGCCAAAGCAGCAGCATCCACCTAGGAGCTCTCGATGAGCCGACACAATCCGAGCGCCAATAACAGATCCCTCAAGCACCGCGGTCGAGATGACAGTCGCGGCCTCGAGAAGCTGATGGTTGATCTGAGTGCTCAGAGTGTTCCTGATCTGGATGCTATTGAGAGCCAATACCGCAGAGCATGTGCCGACTACGAAAGACGGCCGTGGGCTTACGGGAACATTCCGCCTGAAATGCCTGAGCACATGCGCGCGCGGATGTCTGCTCCCTCAACCAAACCCAACACATTGAGTTCTCGAGAGCGAAAGGCTCGAAACAAGAGCACAAAAAAGCGCAAACGCTAATAAAGCGCCTGTATCTCAGCCACTTAGTTTAATTACTAGGTGGATTTTTTTATGCTAAAAATCGTGTTACTTCTGCCCAAGCCTGATTAGCAGCTGCCTCGTTATAATTTTGCCTATCATAGTTAGCAAAGGCGTGAGGCGCATCATAAACATGCTCTTGGTATGATATGTGAGCTGTTGAGAATAGCTGCTTGGTTTTATTGCGATCTGTTTCTGAAATTGACTGATCTTGTGATCCATAAAAAGCTAATACTTGAAGACTCGAATCATCATGTCGCACTTGAGTGAGAGCTTCTACGCTACCCATCCCTGCATAGAACGGCGTGTGTGGCCCTCCGCCATAAAATGAAATGATTTTATTCACTCGTTTGTCGCGTCCTGTCAAAAAAGCCAAACGGCCGCCAAAGCAAAAACCTAAGACAATTACATGTTTTATCGCCGGATATTGTTTTTGTAATTCATCAAAGGTTTGCGAAAAAAGGCTTAAGAATTTTTCACCAGAGACTTTTTGCATGGCCGCAATCCCAGCCTCACCACCGGTTTGATAATCATAAAGCTGAACTTTATTGGTCCCCACGTATAAGTGATCAAAGCCAAGCCCAAGTACACCAAATTGCTTTGCTAGTCTGTCTACTGTCTGGGTAATAAATGGTTGCATACCAAAAATTTCTGGCAGTACTACAAGCGCCCGGTCCTTATCTGTTTGATTTTTATCATTAAAATAAATATAGGGCTGATTCATCCCATTATTATAGCAAATATCAGCGCCTCGCATTGACAATTTGAGCATAAGCGGTATGATATAGCCATAAATAAAAAAGGATTCATGAAGTCATGTTAAAAGATTATTTAACACCAAAGAAATTCCTTCAAATTGGCGGCGTTGTTCTCGTCTTGATTGGAGTTTTGGGTGCTGTGGGAATTATTGGCCCAACCCCTGAAAAAAGTATTTTTGGAGTACATTGGTACTTTAGTAATGTTGAGATTTGGTCATATATTACTTTGGGTGTCGTAGCACTTGCCGGGGCATACGTAGTAAAAGAAAGCATGCAGCGTTGGTTGGTTATGCTTTATGGCGCTGTGGCATTGTTTTTTGGAGTTCTAAGCCTATTTTTAAGCTCGACCGTAACGCCAAATATTGGCTCTGCTAATCTTGAGCGCCCAATGGACACAATTCTGTTGCTACTGATCGCAGCTTGGGCGTTCAGCTCAGTCTGGGAAACAGCCAGCAAAAGTAGTAAGTCAAAAAAATCTAAGAAAAAATAGTTTGCCCCTTCTATAAAGAAAACGGCCACAGTTGTGGTCGTTTTTTGTTGCGACAAAAGTAATAGGGCGGGTTCCGTAGAACCCGCCCTTCGTGCGAAGCCGGTGCTTAGGCCGGCTCGTTGGTGACCGTGAGCTCGATGAGACAGGCGTCACCGCGCATGTAGTGCTTGAGGTGCGTCCCCGGATCTGCATCGACTGCCCGCAGCGCCAACGCCTCGGTGATCGGGTTGTCGGTGATGGCCTGCATGCAGGCGTGGGTCCTGCGAGCCTGGTCCATCGCCGGCCTGCCGTCGTTGAGATCGGTCGGCACGACCACGGGCTCTCCGGGCTGTCGGGCAGCCGTGGTGAAGAGCGAGATCGTGCTCACCTGCGTCGGCATGTCGAAGCCGTTGTCGTAGCAGAACTCGCGAAGCGACTCCAAAGCCTCGACTTGGCTCATGGGAGTGACGTCGTCGAGCGTGATCTGCGGAGGACTGATGGTCTGCATTCCTTGCTGGCCCATACCTCACCTCGATGCTCATTGGTACCAGACCGATCGGATGACCGGACTTAGCAATATTGTGCACTGTGAGATTTATAACGTCAATGCTTTTTATAAATGTTGAGTTCAAAAAAAAATAATTGCTGGTGGAGCATGTCGGGATCGAACCGACCACCTCCTGCTTGCAAAGCAGGCGCTCTGCCAAATGAGCTAATGCCCCTCACTACTAGTATAAGGGTATTTGGGTGCATTGAAAATGAAAAGGAGCCCGGAAGAATCTCCTCCGAGCCCCACCTTTCAACGTTGCCTAAACTTTTCTACCACCTGTGCCCGCAGCGTTGCCGCAGTTTCGCGATCGAACCTGCTAACAGTATCGCACCAGTGCAACAAGTTCCTGTGAAACCATTCTTCGCGCTGAGTGTTCATCAGGGTGCGAATGGCGCGGGCCATCTCCCTAACTCCTTCACGAGGACTGTCTGTCTCAGCCAAAGCCCAGCCGTAATACAAATCGTTTCGCGGGTTCTGAACAGTTGGGAACTCGAGAATGTCTCTGGCTTCAGCGAACTCGCCAACCCGACATAGCCACTGTCCAAGCGTGATCTTGGCGCGCTCGTCCTGTGGTCGAAGTTCAACAAGCAATCGCTGAAACTTTACAGCCTGCTCAATTCGGTGCTCTTGTTTGGCGGTCAGAGCACATTCTTCGACTTGAGCTGCCAATGAAATGAGAAAGCGATCGAAATCCGCACCGAGGTGCGGACTGTAGCGGTGCGCGGCTTCACTGACTTGCTCGAGCAGTTGCGCGCTGCGTGTCTGCGTGTCTTCGCCCATCAGATTCCTTTCGAAGAGGGCGGCTACGGGACGTTCGGTCTAGCAGACAAATAATAGGCAAAATAAATTTGCTGGTATTTATTTGTTAAAGTTTATGACATAGTCATAAGAACCATAATATAATATAACTATTATGTTTATTTGTCAATATATTTGTACTGAAATAATTGCATGGTGGGCGATACAGGATTTGAACCTATGACCTCGTCATTATCAGTGACGCGCTCTAACCAACTGAGCTAATCGCCCTCAAATCTACTTTTGCAAAAGACCGCTTGCACGGCCTTAACAACTTCACTATTTAAGCAGAAAATGACGCAATTTTCAAGTCATGTCTGGTATAATATGCTTATGATTTTACTTGGGCTTCTATTTATTGTTGTTGGAACCGTTATGTTGGTGTTTAATCGCCAAATTTATGGTTTTACGGGCGGTATTGATTTCGTAGAGTCACATTTTCGAGCTGGTACGCCTTCTTTTCTTAAACTAGTCTCAGTAGTTATGGTATTAATTGGACTTTTTATGGCCACAGGGCTTTTTGGCTGGCTAACAGCACCGATTGCGCATTCAATTAATAGTCTTTTTCCTGGCAAATAAGCTTTTATACAAAAACACCCGCTTGCAAACACAGGTGGGTGTTTTTTATTTGACTGGTGAGTAGTGCTAGTAGTTCGAGATGTAAATCTGAAACAAATCAGACTCGACCTAGAAGTCTCGCATAATATCGCTTCGCAGTGATTCGATACTATGGCCGTAGGTCATGCCTACGGAACAAATTGCTTTGTTAGTCTCCCTAGAAAGGAGGTGATCCATCCGCACCTTCCGGTACGGATACCTTGTTACGACTTAACCCCAATCGCTGGATTTACCTTAGAGCCAGCAAAGCTGGCGCTTCGGGTACCCCCAACTTTCGTGATTTGACGGGCGGTGTGTACAAGACCCGGGAACGTATTCACGGCGGCATGCTGATCCGCCATTACTAGCAATTCCGGCTTCATGAGGGCGAGTTTCAGCCCTCAATCCGAACTGAGACCGCTTTTGATGGGATTAGCTCCACCTTACGGTTTGGCAAAACCCATTGTAACGGCCATTGTAGTACGTGTGTAGCCCGAGGCGTAAGAGCCATGCCGACCAGACGTCATCCTCACCTTCCTCCCGGTTACCCGGGCAGTCTCGTGTGAAAGTGTAACACACGACAAGGGTTGCGCTCGTTGCGGGACTTAACCCAACATCTCACGACACGAGCTGACGACGGCCATGCAGCATCTGTCATCTGGCTCCGCAAGCGGCACAGCTCCCTTTCGGGAGCCTTCCAGAGATGTCAAGCCTCGGTAAGGTTTTACGCTTAGCATCGGATTAAACCACATACTCCACTGCTTGTGCGGGTCCCCGTCAATTCCTTTGAGTTTTAAACTTGCGTTCGTACTTCCCAGGCGGGATGCTTATCGCGTTAGCTGCCCCACACAAAGGGTCGAGACCTCGTACGGGTAGCATCCATCGTTTACGGCGTGGACTACCGGGGTATCTAATCCCGTTCGCTCCCCACGCTTTCGTGACTGAGTGTCAGGTGCGGCCCAGCAAGCTGCCTTCGCCATTGGTGTTCCTTGTGATATCTACGCATTTCACTGCTACATCACAAATTCCGCTTGCCTCTACCGACCTCAAGTAATATGGTTTCAGACACAGTCTATACGGTTAAGCCGCAAGATTTCGCATCTGACCTATATCACCACCTGCTCACGCTTTACGCCCAGTAATTCCGGATAACGCTTGGATCCTACGTATTACCGCGGCTGCTGGCACGTAGTTAGCCGATCCTTATTCATTTGGTACCGTCATAATCGTCCCAAATAAAAGCAGTTTACACTCCGAAAAGCGTCTTCCTGCACGCGGTATTGCTCCATCAGGCTTTCGCCCATTGTGGAAGATTCCTTACTGCTGCCTCCCGTAGGAGTCTGGGCCGTATCTCAGTCCCAGTGTGGCTGGTCAACCTCTCGATCCAGCTAAGCATCGTAGCCTTGGTGAGCTTTTACCTCACCAACAAGCTAATGCTACGCAGGCCCCTCCCGAAGCGAAAAATCTTTACTTATGACAAGCATAAGACTATGGGGTATTAGCCCATCTTTCGATGGGTTATTCCCCACTTCGGGGCAGGTTCCAACGTGTTACTCACCCGTCCGCCACTAGTTCCGAAGAACTCGTTCGACTTGCATGTATTAGGCATACCGCCAGCGTTAATCCTGAGCCAGGATCAAACTCTCAATAGTGAATTGAGTGGACAAAAATTGTCCGTTTTTTTCTTGTTTTATGAACTTACTAGCACTACTCACTCGTCAAAAATGAGTAGTCCTTATTAATATTTCAAATTTCGAGCAAAAATGACCGAAAAATAAAACGCGGCACTCTCTCCGGTTTTATTTCGAGATATATTTCCGTTGTAAAGGGGAATAAGTCGTATTCGCTATCTAAGATTCTAGCTCAAAACGGTACTTGAGTCAACTATTTTCGTTTGGCCTTTTTCAGCCAATGATCACGTCTGGCAGATGAATCAGCGCTTTGTTTGTCACTGCTTAACTGACGGATTTTTTGCCAATAAAACCAGCCAAGACCAACCAGCACAACAGCCCACACCACCAAGGCTGCGCCGTCCGTGCGAAGAACTACGATATTTTGGTAAGCTGAAAATAGTATAAGGCTTAAAAAAACTACTGCCATGAGGCTAGCATAAAGCAAAATGTTGATTTTTTGACGATTTTTCTTGGTATTGCCATAACGCAACCTTAGCCACCACCATAATCCTGCACTTACGACTAAAAGTAAGGCAATGGCATAGCCAAACCAAAGCATATGCTGATCGGTCAGCTGGTTGGTAATAAAATTAAAACGTTCAGAAATATGTCGCCACTCAAAGGCTAATCCACCAATAATCCCTAATATTCCGCCGGCAGTTACTTCGAGTGGTTTGTGGCCTAAAATCTCGCGCAACGTTTGATAATCGTGGTTCATACGCAATGCTCCATTGGTACGCAAATCTCCGACCAAACGATTAATGAGGGCTGCTTGCTCACCGGAACTGCGACGCACTCCAAAACTGTCATACATAACAATAGCAGCAAAAATAACTGTCACACCAAACAGGGGGCTGCTGAACCCTTGGTCTAATAGGGTTATGGTCGCGAGTGAACACACGACCGCCGCGTGAGCGCTTGGCATACCGCCAGAGCTAATCAAGTATCGTATGTCCGGCTTGCCTTTCACAAGATTAATGGCAAACTTTATAAGCTGGGCACTAATCCAAATAATAAAAGGCCCGAGGATATAGATATTTTTCATGATTTGTCCTCATCCTCAGGTGCCGGCCCAAATACCAACCCAAAATGATAGCCTGGAGTAGTCAAAAGCCGCTCAAACAGCCAACCACAGCGGCGCAATAAATGTAGCGCCTCTTCGCGACTTACCGCATGCTCTTTCGTAAAATTGGGTTTGGTGCTCATGTCCCAATCAAGCACGACTATGTGCCCACCCGGCTTCAAATATTGCCCAATGCTCAAGCAAAAGTTGTCAGCATGAGCAGCATTTGATAATACATTTGTTAAAATTATTAAATCTAGGCTTTTTTTGGCAGCGGCATTGCCTGCTAAAACTTGTGCCAGG
>CAZGCZ010000035.1:0-2462 GCA_964524615.1 uncultured Candidatus Saccharibacteria bacterium | reverse complement strand
GTTTGGCGTCATCGTGCATGGAATAATTTTGAAAATTGGCAAACTCGTCAGCTATTTCTTAGCACGGATCAAAGCAAAAACGTGGTCCCAGTACCCACTCAAGGCTCCATACTTTACCCAAAGAATACATAGAGGCTCAAGCTCTCTCGACCCTGTTATATCGCCAATATCAACCGGGTCCCAGCCAAAATCAACTAATATTTTAGCTACAACTTTTTTTGCCTTAGCGTCATTACCACAATAAAACATTGTCGGAGTAATATTATTACATTTTGGCTTATACATAAGCTGATTACCAACAATATTAAATGCTTTAACAACATACGAATCTTTTAGTAGCGCTTGGTTTTGTTCGCCTGCAGAGCTAGTATGCCCAATTGTTAACTCAGGCAAAGAATCACTGCTTGGAGTTAAGGGGTTGGTTGTATCAATGACGATTTTTTTAACTAAGTTTTTTGGACCTGCTAATGCAATGGCATTTTTGGTAGCTGACCACAATGTACACAAAACGATAAGCTCAGCAAATTCAGCCGTTTGCTCGAATGTGCCGACAGAAAGACCAAGATTTTGCTGCAAATCTTTAGCTTTTGACGAGTTGGGATTACGCGTAGCTATCATCACATCATAACCAGAAGCCACAAACCCTTTAGCTAATGCTTGCCCAACATCTCCACTGCCTAAAATACCAACTTTCATAGACTTAATCGTAACATAGTCTGGTGGGTTTATTCTGACTTTAAAGAGATGATGAGTTGATCAACATTTTTTTTGATAAGTTCAAAAATTGCATTTGTATCTAACGCCGATTCATCAACATCCGGCACATGCCAAACTTGTATTTCGGATGAAGGCAGCTTAAAAACCTTAGCTGCGTCTTTGTATACATCGTCGTTCATAAATACTATTAAATTGGATTGATCAATTAAAGTTTGGTTTGTTTGAGTCCGGTGAGTATCAGCCCATGACAGCAAATGATTGACTAATAAGAGCTGCTGAGTCCAAGGAGCTATCTGTCCATTTCTTTTATCGGCTTCTATACCGCTTGAGATGATGTGCAAATTTGATTGATCTCCAACTTTTGAACACATATAAGCTTGGGCTAGCCGGCTGCGAAAAGTGTTGCCGCGACAAATAAAATGAATAACCATGATCTTATCTTAACAAAAGAAGAAGGCTTCGGTTAGTCCGAAGCCTTTTAAATTCGATTGCGAGTGATTTGCTCAGGAGGGATAGGCCGAAGCTCTTTAACAATGTGAACCCAGCTCAAGACTTTGAGCAAGTAAAACGTTGGATCCCACTCCCACCAGAAGAAGCCCTGCCGAGCAGTTTTAGGAAAGTGATGATGGTTGTTATGCCACCCTTCGCCTCCCGTCAAAATTGCCACAAGCCAGTTATTGCGACTTGTATCATTGGTTTGATAACGGCGCTTGCCCCAAAGATGAGCAGCCGAATTGACTAGGAAGGTGGTATGCCACAGCAGTACAGTAGAAAGAAAGAACCCGATCAACAGTCCAGGCCATCCGGCAATCAACAGTGCAATAATCGCCAAGAACCACGGCCCCCATCCTTCGTGGTTATTGAGAAAGCGTAACTCTGGATATTTTTCAAAATCTCGAATGCGCTCATAACGCGCGACCTTGAATTTGTCGCACAAGATCCAGCCGACATGACTCCACCAAAACCCTTTGCGTGGCGAGTGAACATCAAGTTCGGTATCGGCAAAACGGTGATGATCACGGTGATATGCTGCCCACCACAGCGGCCCTTTTTGGGCAGCTGTTAATGCGCCGGCTGCCATCATGAATTGCCAAAACCGATTGAGCTGATAGGTTCGATGGGAAAAATAGCGATGGTATCCTGCTGTAATGCAGAAACCACGCCCCCAAAAGAACACAAAGCACAGCAAAACTGCTTGCCAAGTAATGCCTGTGAAGATGGCAAGAAGCGGCAACAAGTGAACAACAAAAAATGGGATTGAGCTCACCCACTTAACTCGTTCATCAGCTGGTCGGAGGACTTTTCGTGTCTGCGTCTTGTTTTCAAGGAGCAAGATCGTTCCCTTTGCGATCGTGGTTAGCTACCATACTATCATGCTAGCTATATATAAACTATAAAGACTAAAATTGAATAAGCGTCGAAGCAGATTGAGACAGTCGGCTCATAATAAGGCCTGTGTATTTTTTACCATCGGCCGCAACAACGTGATCGCGAGATTGTTTTTTTACAAAACCCTGACTTTGAAACAATGTAATTACAGACTCATTATCAAGTTCTTTAGTAACAATGGCTATAGTACTAACATTGGGCATAGCTTCAATATATCGAATTGCTTCTTGCAATAACTTGCGTCCATAGCCTTTATAGCGGAATTTTTCTGTAACATACAGTCCAAATAAAAAAGCAGGCTTATAGTTAGCATTTCCTGTAGAAAGTGGTTGGATTAAAACACCAATCATACCGGC
>CAZGCZ010000034.1:0-3276 GCA_964524615.1 uncultured Candidatus Saccharibacteria bacterium | reverse complement strand
AACACAAGTAACATATGACGGTGCAGTTGTGCTGCTTAAACCGGCTCGTCCAGGTACTGGTGTAATTGCTGGCGGGGCAGTTCGAAATGTATTAGAAGCCGTCGGAATCCATGATATTCTAACCAAAGCGCTCGGCTCCTCGAATAAGATTAATAATGCCTACGCTACAATCGAGGCACTTCGCGGTTTGCAAGAACCTCTACCACGCCCAGAAAAAGTTGAAGACGAAGCTGCTGAAAAACCTGCAGAAAAAACAAAGCAGCCAGCTAAGCCAAAAGCAAAAGCTGCTGCCAAAGCCAAAATTACTCCAAAATCTTCGGAGGAATCATAATGAAATATAATCAATTAGAACTCAAAGCTCATAAGTCATCCAAACGAGTTGGACGCGGTATTGCAGCTGGTGGTGGTAAGACAGCCGGTCGTGGAACCAAAGGTCAAAAATCTCGAACCGGTAAAAAAATAAAACTCGGGTTTGAAGGTGGTCAAACAAAACTATCTTCGCGTTTGCCAAAGAAAAGCGGCTTTAAAGCCATTAACCGCGTAGAGTTTTCTGTTGTAAACCTCGATGATTTATCGCGTATTTCTGGATCAATGGTAGATAATGCTAGCCTTGTGCAGGCTGGTTTAATACATGATGATGCTGAACTTGTTAAGCTTTTGGGCGATGGTAAGGTTACTCAGGCATATACTGTAAAAGTTGCTGCTGTGTCTCAATCCGCTAATAAGGCTATTGAAGCTGCAGGCGGAAAAGTTGAAATTACAAGACCAAAAAAAACTGATCAAACAGTTGCTAAGACCAGCTCTGAGCGCGATAATAAAGCTACGAAATAACTAGGCACTGCATTTGGACTTTTCGATATTCGCGCAAATTTATAAAAATCGCGACTTACGCCGTCGTGTAATTTTAGTATTAGTTATTATTGCTGTCTATGGATTGCTGGCTCATATTCCAGTACCTGTTAGCAACCCAAAGTCATTGCAAGCCTTTTTGCTGCAGTTATTCAATAGCACGCCGATTTTAGGTTTTGCTAATATCTTTTCCGGCGGAGCTTTAGCTAGTTTTTCAATCGTTTTGATGGGGCTTGGACCATATATTAATGCTAGTATTATTATGCAATTATTGGCTCAAGTTGTGCCGAAGTTAGAAGCGCTACAAAAAGAAGGCGAGGCGGGGCAAAACAAGATTAATTACTACACTCGTCTTTTGACTGTGCCACTGGCATTAATTCAGTCCGTTGCCATGGTAGAGTTTATTCGCCAAACCAGTATTAAGATCCAAGGGTTTGATTTGGTGGGCAAGCAGTCGCTCCTCCAATGGGCTGTGATTGTACTTTCTATTACGGCTGGTTCATTGCTGTTGATGTGGCTTGGTGAAATTATAACCGAGCGTGGCATTGGTAACGGGATATCGATTATTATTTTGGCCGGTATTGTGGCGCGCTTGCCGCAAAGTTTTAGTCAGGTATTCTCAATCGCCTCGGGTGATACTGGTAAAATGCTTAGTGCTGTGGCGCTAATTGGCATATTTTTGGCCATGATTTATTTCATTGTTTTCTTAAACGAAGGTCAGCGCAATATCCCGATTAGTTATGCACGGCGTAGTGCAGGATCAGGAGCCTATAATGCGGTTGATACACATTTGCCGTTGCGGCTGATTACTGCTGGAGTAATACCAATCATCTTTGCCTTGGCGTTTTTATCTATTCCGGGATTTTTAGGGCAACTATTCTCAAATGCCAAAACTGCCTGGTTAGCCAGCTTTTCTAAGGAATTATCTTCACTATTTCAGCCAAGCACCTGGGTCTACATCGGCACTTATTTTGTATTAGTCTTTGCTTTTACTTATTTTTATACCGCTGTTATTTTCAAACCAGCTGAAATTGCCGAAAATCTGCAAAAGCAAGGGGGTTTTATCCCTGGCATCCGTCCAGGTGTAGAAACCGCCGCTTATCTTAAAAAGATTATTACTCGATTAACTCTTTCGGGTGCAGTAGCACTAGGCTTAATCGCTGTTTTACCTTTTATTATAGAGAAATTCATTTCTAGCGCCCAAAACTTGGCGATTGGTGGGACCAGTATTTTGATTCTTGTAGCTGTCGTAATTGAGACAATGAAGCAGATTGAATCCCGTGCACTGATGGCTACTTACGAAAAGTATTAAAAAGCCTTTACAAAAACCAAATTTTCACCTATAATACTTACTTATAGCAATACGTCTATGTCTGATTCAAAAAAGGAAGTAATCGTCGTCGAAGGGACGGTCACCGAAGCTCTACCAAACGCACAGTTTAAAGTGGAGCTGGAGAACGGCCACCTCATTCATGCTCACATCTCTGGTAAGATGCGAATGCATTATATTCGAATTCTGCCAGGTGATAAGGTAAGTATTGAGATGACACCATATGATTTGTCCAAGGGGCGAATTACTTATCGTTACAACGAAACTAGATAGGAATCACAATGAAAGTTCGTGCCGGTGTAAAAAAAATGTGTGCCAAGTGTAAAGTTGTCCGTCGCCAGGGAGTGGTTCGGGTGATTTGTGATAATCCTAAACATAAGCAGAGACAGGGTTAATGGCACGTATTGCAGGTACTAACATCCCAAACGAAAAACGACTAGAGATAGCTTTGACCTACATCAAAGGGATTGGCTTAACCCGCGCACATCAAATTATTGACGATTTAAAGCTCAGCGGTGATATCAGAGTCAAAGATCTGACAGAAACAGAACTTACAAAAATCCGTGACTTTATCGATAAAAACTATCAAGTAGAGGCCGATTTAAGCCGACAAGTTCAGCTTAACGTCAAACGTCTGAAAGAAATCAAATCGTATCGTGGCTTGCGTCACACGGCTAATTTACCAGTTCGAGGTCAGCGTACCAAAACTAATGCTCGTACGAAACGTGGCAAAAGAGTAACCGTTGGCTCGGGACGTAAAAAAGCAGCAGCTAAGACGTAACAATAGGGAATTATTATGGCAACAACTCCAGCATCAGCTAAATCATCTGCAAAAACAACGCGTCGACGCAAAAAATCGATTCAGATTAGCCGTGGGCAAGTTCATGTTCAGGCAAGTTTTAATAATACCATTATTACCATTACTGACGAGAATGGCCGAGTTGTCAGTTGGGGAAGTGCTGGATCAGCTGGTTTTCGTGGTAGCCGTAAATCAACACCATATGCTGCGCAAATTGCCGCAGAAACTGCTATTACTAAAGCCAAAGAATATGGTCTATCAAGCGCTGACGTCATCATTAAAGGTGTGGGGTCTGGTC
>CAZGCZ010000033.1:0-3582 GCA_964524615.1 uncultured Candidatus Saccharibacteria bacterium | reverse complement strand
CAGCCACCATAAAGAAGCTCCATTTCTCGCTAAAACTACAGCACCAGCTCCAACAATAACACCAGTGCTACTGTGCCCAAATGCAATCATACAAATATTATAACGGTTTTAGGCGCCAATAAGCTCGGAGAGTCTTGGTTTATTAAAACCAACTACAATTTGCCCATCAATGTCGATCACTGGCACACCCATCTGTCCAGATTTTTCGATCATTGTTTCAGCCGCTTTCACATCAGCTGCTACATTAATTTCGCTGTAGTCTATCCCATTGTCCTTAAAAAATTCTTTGGTAGCGCCACAAAAACGGCAGGTTGGGGTAGTGTAAATTATGACATTTTTGACATCCGACATGATTGGTTTACCTTTTACTATAAAAAGTATAGCAATGGAGAAGGGGACAGTCAACGCTTAATTTTATCTGTTACCTATAGATTTTTGTTGTATACTTGGGTTTATACCAAACGATCTTTGAAATGAGGTGTCAGAATTATGTTCGAGCGCTTCACTGACTCCGCCCGACGAGTTGTTGTTTTTGCCCAAGAAGAAGGTCGTGAGTTTAGACATCACTACATCGGTACCGAACATCTCCTTCTTGGCATCCTTCATGAGGGAGAGAATATTGCCTCCGCAGTTCTAGAGGCTGCTGGGATCACTTTGAAGAAAGCACAAGATGCCTTGATAGAGATAGTGGGTCAAGGTGATCAATCGCCTGGTAACCATATCCCCTTCACTCCTCGGGCCAAAAAGGCGCTCGAACTTGGCTTGCGCGAAGCTCTGAGCCTTAGCCACAATCACATTGGCCCTGAACATATCTTGCTTGGGCTTATCCGTGATGATGAAAGCACCGCTACGCGAATCATTGGGATGATTTATCCAGATGACATGGCGCTAGATAAATTGCGCGTAGCTGTTCTTGGCAGACTCAAGGATCTTCCGCCAGATGCTGCCTCCTTTGTTGGGCACCGGGCCGAAGATCCGTTGCCACCCAATACTCCGCTCCAAGTTGTAGTGCCAGACCGTTATTTCGTCAGCAATTTCTCCACCCGGCTAGGGTTTGGGGGTGGTTTTGCCGATGCAGTAAGCGAAACGGGCTTTAGTTGGATCAATGATGATCTAGTTGGGGAGATGCTGTCTCGTTTCGCTT
Source organism: uncultured Candidatus Saccharibacteria bacterium (assembly GCA_964524615.1). GTDB lineage: Bacteria > Patescibacteriota > Saccharimonadia > CAILAD01 > JBBSBN01 > CAZGCZ01. The sequence continues at coordinate 2,438 of CAZGCZ010000033.1, read as the reverse complement.
TGCTGGCGCCAGGCAGTACATTCCACTTCACTGCCATCGAGTTTCTGGCTTACCAGCAGTGGTACAACGATCTCAGAAGAGTACTCACGCTCTCGAGCACCCATCCGCTAGCGGTGCTTTATGCCGCAGTCAGCGGCTCATATGCTCGTGCTATCGAAGTATTCCGCAAACAAACTGACGAATAAGATCGTCTCATTTTATCCCTTAACAGAGGTTAAGGGATTTTTAATCTGGTTTTTTCGTCAAATATTGACTAGCGCAAATAGCAGCTTTAGCCCCATCGCCTGCCGCTATTACTATTTGTTTTTCGGCAACATTTGTAATATCGCCAGCCGCAAAAATCCCAGGCACGCTGGTCATATTATTTTTATCAACTATAATTTCGCCTTGATCATCGAGCTCGACAACACCCTTCAAAAAATCTGTAGCCGGGATACTACCCACCTCAATAAAAACTCCTTCTACAGGTATCTTTTTGTCTAGATTAGTAGTTTTGTCATGAACGGTAATTGAATTAACCAACTTATCACCACCTATCTCTTTGATTTGGGCATTATTAATCACGCGGATGTTCTGAGCTAATTTAATTTTATCAATCATCATAGGATCGGCAGTAAGCTCGGGGGTAATATTTACAATCACAATATCTTTTACTAACTTTACGACGTTAAGAGCCGAGTCAAGCGCCGCGTTGCCACCACCTATAATAGCAATTGATTTACCAGCAAAAGCTGGTCCGTCACACCATGCGCAGTATGTCACCCCATGATTCAAAAACTGATCCTCGCCAGGTACACCAAGTTTTCTTGGATTTTTACCTCCGGCTATAATTACAGCTCTGGCAGTTTCCTGCTTGCCATCAGCAGTAGAAACTAAGAAGTTGCCTCCACTCGGTTCGATCTTGCTTACTCCGCTGGTTGTTAGCCTAAGCTCAACTTCATCTTTAAACTTTTCCAGATGTTCTTCAAATTTTTCTACCAAATCAACACCGCGCAACATCGTAAAGCCAGGATAATTTTCAACATCAGCACTCCAAGCAGTTTGACCGCCAATGTCTCGAGTAAGAATTAGGGTTCTTAGTTTTTTGCGAGCTGCGTATATCCCTGCCGTCATGCCAGCAGGACCTGCGCCGATAATAATTAAGTCGTATGTCATGATTTTGCCTCGTGAATTATTTTTGGTTTGTAATCGGCCGGTGCTTTTTCTAGCCAGCGCCGAATTTGGTTCTCATTCAATAGACCTGCCTGAGCTCCAATATCCTGCACCACACTCATTGAATTAATTGGCGCCCAAAGCATTGCCTCGGTCAAGCTTTTACCCTTAACGAGCGTGGCTGTAACAGTTGAGGCAAAGGCATCACCGGCACCCGTTCGCTCATATGGAGGCTTTGGGTCGGGATAGTTGCGCATGCTCCATATTGTGGCCCCATCTGAAAAATAACTGCCGTCTGCTCCATCTGTGATAACAATTTTTTTCGGTCCTAATTTATGAAAACGCTCAAATAATGGAACTATTTCATCACTGCTCGATTTGGTTATTTCGACTGCTTCCTCGCGATTACAAAACACTATTTCACACTGAGCATAGATGTCGGCTAATTTTTCTGCTCCAAAATCTATTTGAAATCGATCTGGTTGGAATGCTAAGCGAATATCTTTATGCTCCTTGATGAAACGAGCAATTTGATGATGAAATGCCAAGGTATCTCCCCCTAAGCGGCTTAAGTAAAACCACCGAGGTGTATCAATTGAATGAAGCTGCGGTAAATGCCAGTCGTAATGCTCAAAATTAACGAGTTGAGTGCGATCAGCCTTATACCACAACAAATAATGGTAATTAGTTTTTTTGCCCTTATCGACATGAACAAATTGAGTTTGCACGTGTTTTTCGTGCAAGGTATGAACAATATCCTGCCCATTTGCATCGTCGCCAACATGAGATAGTAAAGCAGTTTTTAAGCCAAATTTGGCAAAGCTAACTGCCGCATTGGCAGCATTTGCCACTGCAGGAACAATAATTGCTTCATCAAAAGGAATTTTTGCACCATAGGGCAGGCTTAGTCTCGGGTCATCACTTTTAGCATCATCGATTCTGACTTTCTCATCAATCTTAATAAACGCATCGGTGGCAGTATCGCCAATCGACAAAATATCCACTCGACTTTTCATAGTTGCACCTGCTTGATTTTTAATTTATGCACGTCATGTGTTCGTAAAACTCCAGTTTTAGCCCCGATATAACTAATCACAGAGGTGGCGTTAGCAGCCGCAAAACTCATCGATTCTTCGATACTCTTACCTCGAATCAATGACGCGACAAAACCAGATCCGTAAGCATCGCCAGCTCCAGTGCGATCCACTACTCTTACTTTTTTATAAAGTCCGCTACGATAAACAACCCCGTCATGCAGCACAAAACTGCCGTGGCCGCCATTTGTC
>CAZGCZ010000032.1:0-13115 GCA_964524615.1 uncultured Candidatus Saccharibacteria bacterium | reverse complement strand
ATTTATTAATGACACCTATAATAGTCGAACACTGGTCTTTGGTCTTGATGGTACTAATTTTCCCGCAAGCAGTGATGCTGATAATGTCCTTGGTCAGCCAGACTTTTTTGGCAGTACTCCTAACCAAGGTCTTGATACGCCAACTGCTCAAACCTTAGGGAGCTATCCTCATGGGATGTTTTATGATCCAACAAGTCAATATCTTTATTCGGTAGATACGGGTAATAATCGAGTCCTTATCTATAATGCCGGCACAATTTCCGATGATATGGCTGCCATTGATAATGTTGGGCAACTTGATGGCAATAGTAACCCTATATTTACTCAATCCACAGCAAACGGCGGATTTATCAATGGATCGTCAAATTTTGCCGACGCCAACTCATCTGCTATTGATATGGTACATCACAGACTGTTTGTTAGCGGGAGTTTTAGCGGAGGGTATATCTATGTTTACAATCTCGATAGCAACAACAATCTGGTTAATTATAACGTTGCCTATATTTTAGCCAACGGAAATTATAGTAATGGCCCGAGTTATGCTGACGAAATTGGCTTAGCCTATGACGCTACGCATGACATGTTGTTTGTGAGCTCTGTCTATGATGGATATGTTTATGTTTATGACACATCATCATTGGTAAATTATAAAGACCCATCCTATACCCTAGGGGGAACCTATGGTCCTGCTGGTATGGCCTTTGACAGCACTTCGAATTATTTATACGTAGCCGACAAATACTATGATCATATAGAAATTTATGACTTATCAAGTGGTTTGACTGATGGTATGGACCCGAGCTTTGAACTTGGAGAAGATGATTTTGGTACGGGTTGTAATATTAGTAATCAAAATTGTTTATTTTATCCAGTTGGGGTAGCAATTGATGAGGTAAACCATTTAGTATATGCAGTTGATAATGATAATCGTGTGCTGGTCTTTGATATCTCTGGGGGGCTTGTTACGGGCATGGACGCCAGTTATGTGCTAGGACAAACCAACTTTGATGATACCGGAGCCGGGACAGATGAATTTACTTTTGATGGCCCAACTGGTGCTGCTTATAATCCCCTACAACATCAGCTTTTTATACCAGATGCTTGGAATAATAGAGTAATGGTATTTGATACTACCAATCTTGCAAATGGGATGATGGCAAGTGCGGTGCTAGGACAACCAGATTTCTTTGCGTATGATTATGGCTTATCACAATCACGTATAGATCTCAACATTATTCATGAGTATACAGGGGATTATACTAATTATTATGATGCTTTTCCGTCAAACATTGCTGTTGATCCAGCTAATAGTCTTATTTATTTTCCAGATTCGTTTAATGGGCGCATATTAGTGTATGATTTTCTGCATTTTACGAGTACAACTTTCTCAGCTGGCCAGGTTGGTTCTAGTTATAGCCAAACTCTTACTACTGCAAGTGGGCAAGGGACAATCGGATTTGCTCTAACGTCTGGCTCATTGCCGCCAGGCTTATCACTTAATACAACTACTGGCGTTATATCGGGAATACCAACATCTGCAGGAACATTCAACTTTAGCGTTGCTGCTTTAGATGACAATGGCCCAATCGGAATTTTCTCAGATTCAAAGAGTTACTCAATCACTATTAATCCTAGCTCTGGTACACTTGACCATATTGTTCTCTCACCGGCCAGCGCCACAATCACCGCCGGGCACAGTCAGGCATATAAAGCCGAAGGGTTTGATAGTTCAGGTAATGATCTTGGCGACGTAACTTCTATCACCACTTTTTCTATTAGCCCCAATGGGAGTTGTAGCTTAAACGTCTGTACAGCCTCTGTGGCTGGCGCTCATACCGTGACGGGGAACGACAGTGGTAAAACAGCTACGGCTAGCTTAACCGTTATCTCATCGGGCGGAGGTACAACCAGCGGAGGCAGTACTTCCGGCACTTCAAGCTCTAGCAATAGTAGCGATTCATCTGGCTCTACTTCATCAAATCAACTAAAAACACCATCTCAAACTCAGCAGTCTCTTAACCATGAAAATGCTACTGGTCGCGGTTTCTTAGGAGCAGTACAGCGCTTCATTGCTAGAATCATTACCAAGCAAACTGCACCGTATATTCCTTGGCTCTTGCTCTTGTTACTACTAATCTTAGCGGCTCGACTTGCTAACCAAGCCAGAAGGGAAGTTAATAAAACAAAGAACATCAATGCAATCTTAGCTACATTGGGTACTAACCAAACTGCTATTCGTGAGTTTGGTAATGTGGCGTTGCATTATTTCAATACTCCTTTGACTATTATCAGAGGCAGTATTGAGAATATGCAGTTCCAAAACTTACTGCCAGTTGCAGTTCTTGCCAGTCTGCAGGCTACAGCAAAAGAACTTTCAACCCATGTTCAAACATACGTTAACCGCATATCAAGTGGTGTTGTTAATCAAACAACAGCTTCGCAATCTGATGATCCGGAAATCTCTCGTTTGCGTACATTTTTCCGACCAGCAATTTACATACCCGCCATTGGAGTAGGACTGACGTTATTTGTTTTTGTCCTTGTTGCTATTCATATTAGCCATATTTCTTTCTCCCTTGCTCAAATTGGCATATATATTGTGGCATTTCTGATTGCTGTGCAGATATTAGTTGAAGCATATCGTTACAATCGCCTAAATAAAGCCAGACGAGCAACTGCTTCACAACTACTTGCATCGCAACAACAGGCTGCCCAGAGCTACGGATTCTTGCTCGATGGCAGTATTAAAGATATTCACCAGGATATTGAAACACTTGATCAAAATGTTCATAAGTATCAGATTAATAATCCTCAGCTAAGTGATGGTATTAATCGTTTACTGGAGCTTACTACCAAGGTTTCTGGTTTAAGCAGTGGGCTTAAAAACGTATCAAATAATACTCCCGATTTAGCAGCCACTATTAAGAACATAACAAATTCGAGCTCCGACGTGAGTGGAGCTCGACTTGCGGCAAAACCTGTTACCTAAAAACTTTATTCGTTGTGGTGAGCGGCTTCCGCTTCTGCCTTAGTTTTATGAACAGTACCATCCGGGTGTTCTGGTGGAGCATAGATAGTAAAGAGTTTTAGATCTTCATCTCCGGTATTAATGAAATTATGCTCAGTACCACGTGGTACGACCACGACATCGTTTTTTGAAAAGGTCGATTCCTCACCATTTAAAACGGCTTTACCCGAACCTTTTACAAAGAAGAGATACTGATCGAGCTCATGCGTCTCCATCCCGATATCTTCACCTGGCTTGATGCTCATAACTACTAGTTGAGCAGTATTTGAGGTAAACAGGACTTCTCGAAAATATTCATTTTGTTTTGCTAGTTCTTTAATATTAGCTTGATATGGTTTCATAATTTTCCCCTTCACTTATTATCTAATTACTTCTTTAGCATAGCACATTTTGTACTGAGGGCTACTCTTATTTGGGGGAGCGATACCACTGGGCGGCAACTTCAGGAGGAATCGGATTAATGGCAATATCACTAGCGATTTCAAAACCAGCCCACCAGTTTAAACTCCTGGCCTGAACTTTAATTGTAAAACGATGATTTGGGCTGACTCCGTTTTCTAGATAAAAATTATAATCAATATGATAGCGGGTTAGTTTGTTGATTATCGGATAGAGAATATCGGCAATTGCATTTAAAATTGTGTCATCAAGCTCAGAAATGGATGTACGGTGTTTTTTTAAGGTTATCCAGGTATCAAGAGGCCAGCGAGAGGCAAATGGGCAAAAGGCAATTACCTCATTATTCTCAGCAATAATCCGATCGGACTGAGATTGTTCAAACTCCAGGATAGCATCATAGGGTTTTTTGCCAGTTTTTTGAAAATACGTTTCCACTGCCTGGCTAATTCGGGCAGTTTTGGTCGGTATCAAAGGAGTAGCAAAAATTTGGCTATGAGAATGGGCTAAAGAAGCACCAGCCCGAACACCGTCGTTCTTAAATACCACTACGTATTTAATCCCTCGCTGACTCATTAGTGCTCGCGTTCGCCTTTGATAGGTTTGAAGTACAACTAATAACTGGTCTCGGCCTACTTTACCTAATGGGGTATTAGCTAGTGGAGTATCAATCACAATCTCTTGCTTGCCATAGGCGGCTGAGTTATCAAAAGATAATGCAGGAAACTTATTATCGACAACTTTTGTTTTCCAGTTCCCCTGGCGATCTTTAATAGAGTCTATTTCTGTCTGTAAATCGAGACGTGGTGAAGAAGCTGTTTCTATCAGTCGCCGCTCACTTCCAGCAAAATCTAAAGGCCGTAAATGTCGTTTGGGGGCAATTATGACGTAGCTTTCCGTAAAATAGTCCTTGCGCATCACTGCTTGGTAGTTTTCTGGTATATCTATCTGAAAATTTTCCGGCTGAACTACCTTGCGATTGGAGGGCAAATCATTTGTTTCTAATGAGTCAGTATTTTTGGGCGAAGGAGTAATAGGTAAAGAAACTTTTGCTCGCGGCTTGTGATAAGAATGCGCTTGCAAATTGAGTGTTTGATTGGTCCGCCCATCATCCATAATTTAATCCTAACAAGTTTATCAAGCTTTGAAAAGACTTATGTTTATAAATTGTATTGTGGTTTAAAATACAACATTTAAGATATAAACATTGAAATTTAATTAAAATATGTTAGTATAAACACATGGGGCTGATAAGCTTCGACACAGAACTTTTACAAGATTTGCTGCAGGCCGCGGGCGCGACGTTACCGTGCAAAACCTATAAGTGCCAAAACACTTGTAAGCAAGATTACGAATGCTTTTAGCATGCCTTCTCTTGCAACAGCTATTGCTTAAACACCGATAGCCGTTTAGCTCGTTGATATCAGATAAATGAGCAAGCGTCATACTTTTCTGGTTGCTACCTAGATTTCTCTTGGTTTAGGTTTAAGACTTAAAGAGGAAGCGCTTTTGGCTTTTTGGCTGACTTTCTAGCCGCCAAAAGATCTTTTGAAACAAATCTAAGGTCAGCTAAACCTGTAGACGCGTTCTTGATAGTTTTGTGGACCGGGGTGCGATTCCCCGCAGCTCCACCAAAAGAGACTTTTCTGTAAACCAAAGGTCTTTTTTGATTACTCTAAGAAAGTTATAATTAAGTGTCATGAAAGATTTGTTAAAGATCATCCGTTATACCAAGAGTCTGTGGCGATACTACACCATCATCAGTTTTTTCGTGGTGGTTACAGCTTTATTGGGATTAGTTTCACCGTTTCTAACCAAGGGAATTGTTGATGGAATTGTCGCTAATTTAACGGGACAGCCAGCCAATGTAAAGGTGCTGATAATTTTTGTTTTATTGATGCTGGCTTCCTCTTTATTAACCACAGTTTTATCTAATATTAACGGCTACTATGGTGATCGCATGAGTGCGCGTATCAATTCGCTTCTATCTGAGCGGTATTATAAACATCTGCTCGATCTGCCAATCAGTTATTATGACAATGAATTAACGGGTAAGATTACTGCCCGTCTTGAACGCTCCATCAATACTATTGCTAATCTGATGCAAGCGTTTGCTAACAATTTTTCCCAAACCGTTTTAACGGTTCTATTTACATTAGTGGTAATTGCTTTTTATTCTTGGCCAGTGGCTATTCTGTTAGCGATTCTCTTCCCAATCTATATCTGGTTGACTAGGAAATCTAGTATAGTTTGGCAAAAGCAACAAAAGGGGATTAACAAAGACGTTGATGTGGCAAATGGTCGTTTTATTGAAAGTGTTAGTCAGATACGGGTAGTAAAATCCTTTGCCACTGAACTGCGCGAACTCAAGTTTTTTACAGGTAAAAGACAGTCGATCGAGCAAAAAACCAAAGTTCAATCTAAGCGTTGGCACTGGTACGATACTGCCCGAAGAACGGCCTTATCTGTTATTTTCTTCGCTATATATGGGATTATTTTCTATCAGGCCTATACCAAGCAAATCTCAATTGGGACAATGACGTTATTGATTCAATTAACCACTCAAGCTCAATTCCCACTCTTTGGCATGTCGTTTTTAATTGATAACTTGCAGCGTGCTATTGCTGACAGCCGTGATTATTTTGCTGTCATGGCAGTTGAGCCGGAGATAGTCGATATCGCTAATGCCAACCATTTACAGGTTAAAAGGGGTGATATTGAATACAAAAACCTCGATTTTTCCTATAAGGCTGGACAAAAAATTCTGACCAATATCAATCTTAATGTGGCGCCGGGAAGTAAACTGGCTCTGGTTGGTGAATCAGGCGAGGGAAAGACCACCATTGCGAATCTACTGTTACGTTTTTACGAGCCTTCAGAAGGCTCAATCTTAATTGACGGGCAGGATATCTCCCAAGTAAGTCAAAAAAGCCTCAGAGAGGCTATTGGAGTGGTTTTCCAAGATCCGGCGCTTTTTTCTGGCACAGTACGCGATAATATTGTTTATAGTAAGCCAAAGGCAAGTTCTGATCAGATGAAGCAAGCCGCACAGGCAGCAAATGCCCACGATTTTATTATGAAACTACCTAAAGGTTATGACACAGAAATAGGCGAGCGGGGTGTAAAGCTATCTGGTGGCCAAAAGCAACGTATTGCCATTGCTCGCGCTATCTTAAAAAACTCCCCAATTCTGATTTTAGATGAAGCAACCAGCTCACTGGACTCCAAAGCTGAGCGTGATGTACAAGAAGCGCTTGATCATCTTATGGAAGGCCGAACAACTATTATTATTGCTCATCGTCTAAGCACAATCGCAGCGGTTGATAAAATTGCTGCAATTTCAGGCGGCAAAATTGTAGAGTTTGGTTCTCCGGCTGAGTTAGCCCACAAGCCAAATGGTGTCTATGCTGAGCTTTTACAATTACAGTCGGACGCAAATAATCGTGCGCTACTTAGTAAATATCAATTGGCCAAAAATTAATTTGCAAATAAATTTTTAAAAAAGGCTAAAATTTTTTATTAATGTAAAAATAATCAATTCGTTATAAAAGCATCGAGACCGGTTTGTTCTTTGGAAACCGGTCTCAATTTTGAGGTTGTGTTTTTGTTTTTGAGTAATTTATGTGTGCAGCAGCACTGAGAATATAATATGCTTATGCAAAAGCCATGTCAACAAAATTCTTACCAAAAAATTGTGTATAACTTAAATTTTTTGTTCGAGCGCGGGAGAATAGTTGTTAGCGCGAGCCACTGAATTTAACATAAGCCGATGAACAAAAATGTCTTGCGCTGCGCGTAAGTTTTCATCGCGCCCTTGCCACATTGTCATGGCAGGATCTTGCAAAGCACGAGAAAATGAGAAGGTTATTGGCCAGGCTTGAGGACCAGCCGCGGCAATGGCTGCTAAGTTAGTTGTGGCTTGTTCAGGAGTCTGTCCACCAGATAAAAATACAATTCCGGCTACTTCCTTTGGTACAGCAGTAGTAAGTGCAGCTAAAGTCGCTTGAGCAACCGCCGTAGGAGTCATTGGTATACCTGATTCTTTACCAGGCAGTGCCATACTGGTTTTTAAGATCAATGCTTTGAAATCAACTTGATAAGCGCCTAAAACTTCAAACAATACCTGTAAAACTCGAATAATGGTTGATTGGGATTGTTCTAATGAATGGTTACCATCATAAAGTACTTCCGGTTCTACAATCGGTACAAGACCGGCCTTTTGGCATTCAGCAGCATAACGCCCGAGCATGGTGGCATTAGCATGCATGGCTGCAGCAGAGGGGGTTTTATCAGATATAGCAAACACAGCGCGCCACTTAGCAAAGCGGGCTCCCAAGGCTACATATTCACTAAGACGAGCACTGAGACCATCGAGCCCCTCAGTAATTTGCTCTGGCGCAAAATTTGTTAATTCAACCAGACCTTTATCAACTTTAATACCGGCTACAATCCCTTTCTCACCTAATAATTGCGCGAATGGCCGCCCATCATCGGCTTTTTGTCGAATTGTTTCATCGTAAAGTATTACACCAGTCAAAAATTTCTCAATATCTGGAGCGGTAAACAATAATTGACGCCATCTTCGCCGATTTTCCTCGTTTGGCACAATATTAAGAGCTTCTAAGCGTTTAGAGCTAGACTTATTTGACTCATCTGCCGCTAAAATGCCTTTTGGCATAACAAAGAGGTAGCGTGCGAGGTTGTAGAGCTCGTTTTTATCCATATATTAAGCATAACAAGAACGAAACTAAAAACCAATATTAACTTATAACAAATGTTATAGCACTAATTATAAGTTAATTACGGGTAATTTGTTTGACGGCACGATCAACTTCTCGATTTGATTCCCGTTTTTTTATGACTTCTCGTTTGTCGTGACGCTTGCGACCACGCCCTATACCGTATTCCAATTTTACCAACCCACGCTCTATGCCAACAGATAACGGAACAGCGCTAAAGCCGTCCTGACTTAATAATGCGATGGTTTGTTTTAGTTCTTTTTTATGAACTAACAGTTTCCGGCTGCGAGTTGGCTCATGATTATTTTGAGCATAAGGATAAGGGTTAATGTGCGCATTGACCAAAAAAAGTTCGTCATTGTGCACGCTAATAAAACTTCCTTTGAGGCTAATATGGCCAGCCTTAGCACTTTTTACTTCACTTCCGAGTAATACCAGCCCCGCGACAATTGTTGAGCTAATATCATAGTCAAAATGAGCCCTGCGATTTCGTGCAACTATTTTCATATTGTTATTATAACTTGTAGTTCACACTTTGTACGCAGTACGACAGCCAGGTATAATAGTTTATTATGATTAATCCCCAGGAATATGTCGCTAACTTAGTCAAGCAAGCTCTTAACGAGCTTAATATTAAAACTAAAATTGATATTGGACAGTCTGTTATGGCAACTGATCCAAAATTTGGAGATTTTGCCAGTAATATTGCCTTGCAGCTGGCTAATCAGGAAAAATTAATACCACTTGAGCTTGCACAAAAAATTGTTGATCACCTAAAGCAAGATAAAAATGTAATGCAGGTCGATGTTGCCGGTGCAGGCTTTATTAACATCACATTGGCAGTGAAATATTGGATTAAGTTTGCTAACCAATTATCAGCTTCTCTTAGCTCAAACGAGGGGAAAGGCAAAAAAGTTAGTATTGAGTTTGTTTCAGCAAATCCAACAGGTCCTTTAGTGCTTGTTAATGCTTGGCAGGCTTATTATGGTGACATTCTGGCGCGAGTTTTTACCAATTGTGGTTTCCAAACTGAACGTGAGTATTATTTTAACGATACCGGAACCCAAATTTTGCAACTCGGGAGGTCAATCCAGTCACGCCTAGGTCAAAAATTTGAAAAAGAAATTGAAGAGCAGTTGTATAAAGGGGACTATGTAGATGATCTAGCGGAGCAGATTAGGACTCAAATGGGTGATAAGGAAAGAGTAATTGAGGCAGACCCATATGACATTGGTCGCTCTGCCACCAAATTGCTTTTTGATGTTATTAAAGCTGGCCTGTTGCGCATGGGAGTGGACTATGATCAATTTTTTTCTGATGAGCAAGTGGATACGGACAAAGCCCTAGAACTCTTGGAAGCAAAAAAAGCTGTCATTAATAAAGACAATGCTGTCTGGCTAAAAAAAGAGGTTTTGGGTACAGATCAAGATCGAGTGTTGATAAGATCAGCCGGCCGAGGACCGACATATTTTTTTAACGACATCGCTTATCAATTAAATCGTCTTAGTGAGCGTAAATTTGATATAGCTATTACCATCGTTGGTCCTGACCACCATGCTGAAGCTCAATATCTTAGCTCAGCACTCAAATTGCTCGGATATGACAACTTTATATCGCTTTCAACCCAAACAGTTCGGTTAATCAAGGACGGCAAAGAAGTTAAGATGAGCAAAAGGGCAGGGACCTTTATTTTGCTCGATGATTTTCTTAATTTAGTTCCTAGTGATGTGGCGCGGTTTTATTTTGGTAGCCGTGACATTAACAGTCACTTTGATTTCGACCTTGATGAGGCTAAAGCGCAAAACAAGCAAAACCAATTATTTTATTGTATGTATGCCTATGCTCGATCAGGCTCAATTCTGCAAAAGGCGTCGGACGAGGCTAAGCCCATTGGGGCTGAAGTTAATCACCAGCTAAGCTCAGTGGAGCTGAATATTATCCGCCAGGCCAATAGCTTATCAGAAACAATTAAAAGCGTGCCACAGACATTTAAGGTACATGCTATTTTTCATGAACTTATTAAATTTTCTAAGCTTTTCCATGATTATTATGAAAAAGATCGAATTCTTGCTCTGACAGACCGTAGTTTGCAAGCGAGCAAGCTCGCCTTTGTAAAAGTGATTCATGAATATCTTAAGAATATATTTGAACTAATTGGCATAACGCCACAAGATAAAATGTAGCACTCATAGCTGGAAGCTGTAAATTTTACTTCCAGTTACTCCATAAACAATTGTTTGATCAGCGGTTGAGGTAATGGCACTAAGTTTAGTAATGCCAATCGGCTCATACTGATGATTAAAGCTACCGCCTTGATCATTAAGGGTAATAGTAAAGACACGATCAAATTTATTATTTAGCCCCAGTAACTGATTATTTTTTGATGAAACCGACAATTTTTGCGCCCAGCCAAGAGACTGCGGCATCCCGCTCACAGAGAAGTTTTGCTGAGAACCTAAGTTGAATAAAGAAATATTTTTGTCTGTCGAACCCACAAAAACACTACCATTAATTGCCAGACTTCGCATAAGAGACAAATCCTGCGTGCTACTTTTAAAATAAGGGCTACCTATGCCAAAACCAATACTAGTGGGATTGTGCCGCCAAATTTGTTTTGTACTAGAGGAGAGAAGATATAAATTGTCATTATAAAGAGCTATGTCTTCAGATTTTTCCCACTGTCCCGAGGATAATTGAACCCGAGCGGATTGCCTCGACGTAGTGTCATATGACCAAACCGATGGTTCGTTAGTTAGGAAATAAATAATCTTGCGAGTTTGGTCCACCGCAGTTGCAACTACTTGATTAGCAGGGATGCTTGTGTTGCTCTCAACAACTTTTTTATCAGTTGGGCTAAGTTCAAAGATATGACTGGACTTACTGTCTAACACGTAAAGTTTATTATTGATCAGATTAATTTGTGTTAGCACAGCTTTTTTGTTGGCAAAATCTGCTAATTCGGTAACGTTTGGCCTAAGAGTGCCAGTAATTTTATCACTTAGTGCCAACACTTTAGCGCGCAATTGATCTACGGATAACTTATCAACTATGGTTTTATCTTGTGCAACAGCTTGCTGAACCTTAGTGCTATCGTATTTTTGTAATTTCTCAAGGGCATTCTGTGCTGAAACGATATTTGATTCGGCCTCTGTCTTATTATTTTCACCTAGCTTTTCTTGAGCTGTTAAATATTCAACATCCGCCTGTTTATAAAGGCTAACTGCTTGAGAGAGGTTGTCATGAGGGCGAATAATAACAAAAAAGGTGAATAATAATACAATGATAAACCCAACCGTAAGAGCTAAAGCTAAACGAGGGTTTTTATTGATATATTTTATCCATAGCGCATTCCAAAATTTCTTTATACCATGACCTAATTTTGGTTTAAGCTGATTATTCCAAAAATTACGGCAAAAATGCAAGAATTTCATAGTTATTTTTACAACGTATTTTGTAAAATTTATAAAATTTCGCTTTAAGCTTTCGGTAAAATTGTATTGTTCGCCTATACGAATAGTATCCTCACCCTGTGGAAGAACATGGTGAGCAGCTTCAGCGGCATCTGCAAAGCTAATTACCACAAGCCCACTCCTATAAGCTTGATCATTTTTTTTGAGAGATTCTTCCATCGATAAAATAAAGTGGTTTATCGACATTGATGATAATTTGTCCTGAATAACTGCTTTATCTATTTGCAAAAGGAAAGCTGGAGTACTGAAGACTAATCTATCATTTGCCATAATGGTGCCAGAGGCATAATTTGAGAAAATGTTTTTTGTAGTTTTAGGATCATCAAATAAATGGTGCAAATCTTGGTTTCTTAACAGCAAGGCATTAGCTCCACCTGCTCGAACAATAAAGAGTTTATTATCTGCTAAATTTGCAATTATGCCGCTCATACCGATAATGGCGTTGGACTTATTTTGCTCCGAATAAGCTCTCAAAGCATTATTAATCCCAACTACCAGTTGCTCAAAATGCTTTTCGTAATCGGAATTTTCTACTGGCTTATTATAAAACCTATTCTCAATGATTGAGGTTATTAAGTTACTCAGATCTTTAGCATTTTTTTGATTCGTTAATAATTCAATTAAGATATGGATATCACCGAAAGCTTTCTGCTGGGGTGGCGCTTGAATAGTAGTAGCAAAAATAAAACTCTCCAAGGCCTTATGAGAGGTGGGCCGAGGGATTAATTTAGCAACTTGATGGGTTAATGATGGTTTATTGGCCATAGTACTCTTTACCAATAGCATAACATTTTTATAGATAAGCTACAGCAGTTGCTATAATAAGTTTATGAGTAAAATTCTTGATGGACTTAATGTTGATCAAAAAACTGCTGTCACGCACAAAACAGGGCCGGCTTTGGTTATTGCTGGAGCGGGTACGGGGAAAACAACGGTAATTACTCGGCGCATTGCTTGGATTATCGAGCAGGGCCTGGCTCGACCAGAAGAAATTTTAGCCCTCACTTTTACCGATAAAGCTGCTAAAGAAATGGAAGAACGGGTGGATATGCTAGTCCCATATGGTGTAGTGGAGACAAATATTCTTACCTTTCATAGTTTTGGTGACCAACTTCTTAGGGAGTTTGGCCTAGAAATTGGCTTACCGCTTGATTATGAGGTTATGCCTTCATTCGCTCAATTAGTTTTTTTACAGGAACTACTAGCCCATAAAAAACTCGAGTACTTTCGACCCTTGCATGATCCTTTTAGCTTAACTGATCAACTACTTCGTCACTTTTCAAGATTAAAAGACGAAGATATAACAACAGCACTTTATGCCAAGACAGTTAAGAACATGCTTAAAAAAGCAAAGACGTCCGAAGAAAGACTTGAAGCAAAGAAATATCAAGAATTAGCTGATTTGTATGATGAATATGTAACGAAACAGCGAAAAAATGCCAGACTTGATTTCGGAGATCAAATTCAACTTGCCTTAGAGCT
>CAZGCZ010000031.1:0-3406 GCA_964524615.1 uncultured Candidatus Saccharibacteria bacterium | reverse complement strand
ATTATCAAACGGAATTTATGCACGATATGTGGTACCAGTGGGCGTTATTGGCTTAGTAATTATTTGGACAATTGTTCTAAATCTCGGGAAAGGTAAGGAGCGGTATTGGCTGTTTGGAAGTTTAGGATTGGTAATTATTATTGGCCTTGTTCACACCTATTGGCCGTTAAATACAGCAAATTACCCAATCACTCTTAAGCAACAACAGGCTGTTTCTCAAAATATGCAAAGTCAGCTCAAAGGCCAGCTTGTGCACCAGGGTTGGTGGCAAAATCCAGAGATCTTGTTTTTGAGTGGCAAACATAGTAAGGTTGCTAGCCAATTCGCAGTTAATGACCACTACACCCTTCTTCTCGGGCCTGCCATGCGAGATATTGTGCCAACGCAATATGAAGCAGTGAAGGGTAGCTGCAATCAAATTATTTTTGAGCAATATGGTTACATCTTGTGTCGAGCTACTAAGCTTGGGGCGGATTACTGATTTTTGATGCCGGCTCTGATGCGCTAAAAAGCAAGATTTTTCTAACGCTGAAATTCCAGATGTAGACTAGGGCAGCTGATACAATTTTTGCCACAACGTCAACCAAATGTAATCGGTCATAAAAAATCCATAAAAATAAGGCATTGAGTCCCAGTCCAATAATCCCAATTACTGTAAAAATCATGAATTCTTTATAGCGGTTTAGTACCGTTCGACTGTGCTTAAACACCCACCCCACACTCAGCGCATAGGTAATAACCAGCCCAACAATAAATCCAATTAGTCCGGCTAATTGATAATTAACTCCGGCTGATCTTTTGAGAATTAAGAAAGTAGCAGTGTCTGCGACAAAACCAATTCCGCCGACTAACGAGTAGCGCAGAAATTGCATAGTTGTAGAGTCAGTTTGCTCAACAAAAAATTTATAAAAATATTTCTTTATCATCTGGTGTCCTTGTCTTTAATTATTTGCATAAGATAGTTGCCATAACCACTATTCATTAACCCATCGGCTAGCTTTTCAAGCTGAGCTTTATTAATAAATCCCTGCCGCCATGCCACCTCCTCAATACAACCGATCTTGAGTCCTTGACGTTCCTCAATCACTTGAATAAACTGGGCGGCTTGGTTCATAGATGCAAAAGTACCCGTATCCAACCAGGCTGTACCGCGGTCCATTACCATAACCTTGAGCTTTCTTTTTCTTAAATATTCTTTATTAATATCTGTAACCTCTATTTCGCCGCGATTACTTGGCTTGAGTGACTGAGCAATTTTAACCACATTATTGTCATAAAAATAAAGGCCGGTAACTGCATAGTTTGATTTCGGTTTTTTCGGCTTCTCTTCAATCGATATTGCTCTTCTAGACTTATCAAACTCAACTACCCCATATCTTTCTGGGTCTGCTACATGATAGGCAAAAACTACTCCTCCATTTGGATTATGGTAGGCCTTTAACTGTTCACCAAAATTCTGTGCATAAAAAATGTTGTCTCCCAATATCATGGCAACACTATCGTTACCAATAAAATCAGCTCCAAGTATAAACGCATCAGCCAATCCACGAGGCTGAACTTGAGCTTTATAAGAGAATTTGCAACCAATTTGCTCGCCTGTGCCAAGCAATTGCTCAAAGCGAGGTAAATCATGGGGGGTGGAGATAATGAGTATTTCTTGAATACCGGCTGACATCAGTGTTGAAAGCGGATAATAGATCATCGGCTTATCATAAATCGGCATAAGCTGCTTGCTTATTGCTTGGGTTATAGGATAAAGCCGTGTACCCGAACCACCGGCTAGGATAATGCCTTTCATGTTTGTTCTAATTTGATTGCTAATAGAATCATTCTCATATTATAAACTAATCAGCTAAACAAGATATTATATGTACGGCTCTAGTTCTTAG
This sequence comes from uncultured Candidatus Saccharibacteria bacterium, assembly GCA_964524615.1. Taxonomy (GTDB): domain Bacteria; phylum Patescibacteriota; class Saccharimonadia; order CAILAD01; family JBBSBN01; genus CAZGCZ01. Next base: position 1,517 of record CAZGCZ010000031.1, on the reverse strand, counting down.
CTTAGACAAAATATATAATACAGCTATGGCTCAAACTAAATCAAAGAAGGTAAAGCCTGGTTCCAAAGGTAAAAAGCAGGCCAAAGAACGGCCTGACGAAATTCTATTACCATCCATAAAACACCGCTCAAAACTCACGAAAATTGGTTCAGCAGCTATTATTGTCCTAATGATTTTGATTATAACTGTTATTGCTCTTCGGCTCAGCTACCAAAATAAGATTTATCCTGGTGTAAGAGTTTATGGCTTATATGTTGGGGGTCTCGATAAGAACCGCGCAACTGCACTTGTTAACGAGCAAATTGCTGCTTACGAAAAAACTGGCCTTATTATCGAAACTGGCGATAAAACTACTTCATTATCCAGTAATGATCTTGGCGTGGCTTTTCAAGTTTCCCCTGCTATTGCGGCAGCTTACACGATTGGCAGAAATGGTAACATCGCGTCACAAATTTATGAACAAATTCGTTTTATGATTGGCCGAGGAGATCAAGATCTTGGTACTGTAGACTTTGATCCAGTAAAATTTGCCGCTCTATACACTAAGGTTAACGAGCAGCTAACAACGCCAGTATCAAATGCCGGCTTTAGCTATAATGCTTCTGACATATCGGTTTCTCCTCAAAAAAATGGAACCAGAGTAGATATTGCGACATTTGCCAGGGCGCTAAGTACGCAGGTTGAGTCACTCAATCCAAAACCGTTTCTTGTGCCGACCAATCAACTCAATGCACCAATAACTGTTGCGCAATTAACCCCTGAACTTACGGAGGCCAAGCACTTTATTGCCGCACCAATAACACTGAGCTATGGGTCTAGCAGATGGACAGTTGATCAAAACCAAATTATCAGCTGGCTTAACATCAACCAATCACCTTCTCATATAACAAGTCGATTTGGTCTTAATGATTTTTACACAATCGAGACAATTCCTAAACTTGGACTCGATCAAACAGTTGTTCGAGCTTACCTTAATAAACTGGCATCTGATATTAATGTTGAGGCTAATGACGCCACCCTGACCTATGCAGACGGTAAGGTATCAGTCTTTACTCCTGCTCGGGATGGCTTAACTCTGAATGTCGATCAAACACTTGTTGCTATTAACAGTGTTCTTGCTCAAACAAGTACAGACCAACGAACGGTAACATTAGTGGTTTCCACTCACAAAGCAGTCGTGCGGGATGACACAATCAATCAGCTGGGGATTAATGACTTATTAGCAGAAGGTGTTACCACATTCCCTGGCAGCTCATACAATCGCCTAACCAACATTCGGGTTGGCCAATCACAGTTTAATAACGTATTAATAAAGCCAGATGAAGTGTTTTCATTTGGCGCCCAAATGGGTCCTGTTGGACCCGAACAAGGTTATTTGCCAAGCCTTGTGATTCTCGATAACAAAGAAGAAAACCAATATGGTGGCGGTATGTGCCAAGTCTCAAGTACGTTGTTTAGAGCTTCTTTGCAAGCTGGGCTGCCAATTGTTGAGCGTTATCCTCACTCATTTGCAGTTG
>CAZGCZ010000030.1:0-9826 GCA_964524615.1 uncultured Candidatus Saccharibacteria bacterium | reverse complement strand
GAATTACCTGAGAAGAATCTTGCGCTACCTTAGCCTCAATACCAGTTCCAACAATTGGAGCTTGCGGACGAACCAGCGCAACAGCTTGCTTTTGCATGTTCGCACCCATCAAAGCACGCCGAGCTTCATCATGTTCCATAAAAGGAATAAGCGCTGTTGGGATGGATACGATTTGTTTAGAAGATACATCCATGTAGTTAAGGTCGTCTGTAGAAACTTCTGTAGCTTCACCGCCAACACCACGAGCAGATACGCGAGTTTCTTTAAAGAAACCTTTTTCATCTACTGGAGTATTGGCTTGAGCAATCACTTGCTGTTCTTCTTCGTAGGCGTCCAGATAAACAATGTCTTTACTGAGTCTAGCTTTGACTGGCAATTCAGTTATACCAGCTTTTTTAGCACGATTCACAACTGCTTGGGTGATTTTTTCACCATTTTTGACTACTGTACCGCCTTGCTCGTCTTTAATTGTTTTACTCGCTAATTCGCCGATGGCTTTAGTTGCAGGCAAAGAATTAATAACACGGATGTAAGGGCTTTCAATAAAGCCATATTCATTGACCTTAGCATATGAAGCCAACGCCGAAACCAAACCAATGTTTGGACCTTCCGGAGTCTCAATCGGACAAATGCGACCATAGTGAGTACGGTGAACATCGCGAACTTCAAAGCCAGCGCGTTCTCGGTTGAGTCCACCTGGTCCTAAGGCATTCAGGCGTCGTTTATGAACAATTTCTGCTAGTGGATTAACTTGGTCCATGAACTGAGACAATTGTGAGCTTGTGAAGAATTCTTTGACGGAGGCTACAATTGGGCGGACATTAATAAGCTGCCCTGGAACAATATTTTCTACTTCAGCTACAGACATACGGTCACGAACAATGCGCTCCATACGGACTAATCCTAGTCGGAAGCGCGCCTGCACAAGTTCACCAACAATTTTGAGGCGTCGGTTTGCTAAATGATCAATATCCTCAGATGGAGCACCCGTGTTACTCATGCGGATAACTTCAGCAATGATAGCAATCAAGTCTTCTTTGCGAAGAACTCGGTTTTCTTGAGTATTCTCAATTGTCATACCGAGACGTTTACTGAGCTTATATCGTCCAACCTTAGAAAAATCATAGCGTTTAAAGTCAAAAAAGATTGATTCAATGAGAGATTTTGAGTTTTCGACAGTAGCTAAATCACCTGGTCGAATACGACGGTAGACTTCCATTAATGCCTCTGCGGTTGAGCTGGTTGGGTCTTTTTCTAAAGTAGTATCGATAAATTTGACCTCGCCAGTATCAACGTGGGCAAATAATTCTTTAATTGTCTCATCGGTTGCATAACCAAAAGCTCGCAACAGCGTAGTAATAGGAAGTTTACGCTTGCGATCAATTTTCACTGTCATAACGCCATTAGCACCAGTTTCAATTTCTAACCATGCTCCACGATAAGGAATAATTTTGGCACCAAAATATCCATTCACCGGATCAGCATCATTTGTAAAAAATACACCAGGACTACGTACTAGCTGCGAAACAACCACACGCTCGACACCATTAATAATAAAGGTGCCGCGTTCAGTCATAGCTGGATAGTCGCCTAAGAAAATTTCTTGTTTTTTAATCTCACCAGTTTGCTTATCATGAAGCTCAATTTTTACCCGTAATGCTGCTTCAAAACTAGTGTTTTTACTTTTGGCTTGGTCTTCTGTGAGTTTTGGCTCTTCAAAATAATAATCTTTGAAATAAAGTGCGTAATTCTTACCAGTGAAATCTTCAATTGGAGAAATTTCTTCAAAAAGCTCTGAAAGACCTTCTTCTAAGAGCCATTTCCATGAATTAAGCTGGAGCTCAATTAGGTTTGGTAATGGTAATATATCTTGGTTTGGGTTTAAAAAAGTGCGCGTAGGTGATTTTTGGGGCATAAAAAAATCTCTCCTTAATCTAGTAGGTTAATTGTGCCGTAATTTTAACTTACTGCTTATAGAAGGTTTTTCTAAATAGACACGGAAATACCAATAGCCTGAGGCTTTGCAGGTATTTCTAGTAATTTAAGCATCCTCTTGTTATCTATTTTCGGCTATTTCGACTCTTGTGTCAACAGTTTTATCAATAAAAGTTCAGGTAATAACTTTATCAATTAAACCGTATTCTTTGGCTTCAGCTGGACTCATGAAGAAATCTCGATCGGTATCCTGGGAAACTTTCTCAAGTTTTTGGCCAGAGTGATGAGCTAGAATTTTATCAAGTTGAGTACGGGTTTTAAGAATTTCGCGAGCTTGAATATCAATATCAACGGCTTGACCGCCAATTCCTTCAGCTAGAGGCTGATGAATCATAACACGAGCATTAGGCAAGCTAAAACGTTTGTTTTTTGCTCCTGCAGCTAACAAAAGTGCCCCAAAACTAGCTGCTAGCCCTACAGTAATAGTCGAAACATCCGGCTTAATATGTTGCATGGTATCATATATAGCCAATCCGGCCGTCACACTGCCTCCGGGACTATTAATATAAAGCTTAATATCAGCATTAGGATCTTCACTCTCCAAAAAAAGCAGCTGAGCTACAATAAGGTTTGCGACATGCTCGTCAATGGCGCTCCCTAAGAAAATAATTCGTTCCTTTAAAAGGCGTGAATAAATATCAAAAGCACGTTCGCCCATTGGGCTTTGTTCAATAACAGTTGGTACTAAAATTTGATTTTTTAGTTCAGTATTTTTACTCATTTGCTTTCCCCTTTCATTACTTGGCTCATAATGTAATCGATAGCTTTTTCAGATAAAATACGGCTGGCTAAGTCTTGTCGGAACTCTGGTCGATTCATTTCACTGACTGCACCCGGATCACTGTATTGCTGCCTCATGAGGTTTAGTTGGTCATCAATTTCAGATTCGCTGGCAGTAATTTTTTGCTTATCAATAATAGAGCGGAGGATAAGGCCTAGTCGAATACGGCGTTCCGACTCGTTACGCAATTCTTTATCATAATCCGCTTTTTGCTTGTTATTAAGCTCAAGATATTTCGCTTCATCAATTCCTTCGTGGCTTAATTGATGATTCATTTCATTTCGTAATGCCTCAACCTGATTTTCAATCAGGCTTTCGGACACATTAACTTCAGTTTTATCAATAATTGCCTGCAAGGCAGCTTCACGAAAGTCTTTTTTAGCTTGTTCGTCCTTGCCTTCTTGCAAATGACGCGTGATATCAGCCTTGAGCTCGTCAAGATTCTTAAAACCACCAAGCTTCTTTGCTAAGGCATCATTGAGCTCAGGCATAACTACTTCATTTACTTCATGAAGCTTAATATGAAAATCGACTTTTGCCCCTGCCAAATCCTTTGAAAAATAATCCTTTGGAAAAGTTATGGTAAAGTCTTTTTCACCGCCAGCCTTAACACCAACGACCGCCTCTTCAAATCCCGGTATGAATCGTCCAGTACCTAATTCGATAAATTGGTTTTGCGCTGCAGCGCCTTCTACTGGTTTGCCCTCACGTTTGCCTTCAAAATCTAGCTTGACTTGATCGCCCATTTTGGCAGCACGCTCGACAATCTTGCGGTCAGCTGAAGCACGTCTGAGCTGATCGAGCGCCTCGGTAATCTCTTTGTCAGAAACTTTTTCAGTTTTTTGCTTAAGATTAAGTTTTATAAGATCGGGAAGTTTTACCTTTGGCACTAAAACAACTTTCGCGCGGTAAACGATTTCTGTATATGGTACAAATTTTTGTAAAGTGATTTGCGGCTCGGCTATGGTTTCGAATTTGAGAGCTTTTAGCGCTTCGCTATAACTGTGAACAATAAGATCTTCGAGCACCTCTCCTTGTACTTTTTGAGCACCCAGCTCGCGCTCTACAACATTATCTGGAGCTTTGCCAGGCCGAAACCCTGCAACTTTCACCCCACTGCGCAAGTGTTCAAGCACGTGGGTTTTGTGTGGCTTGATGTAGGCTTGGTCGAGCGATACCTCAAACTCCGCCTCAGTATCAGATTGTTTGATAATTTTATGACTCAACATAGGGTTATATTTTAGCACACGAAGGGCATGAGTGCTAGATTTTTATTGGCACATTGCTTATGCTTATAATGTAACGTAGTACTTAAAGCAATAATACCTCTTACTTTTATGAAAAATTACTCTAAAAGCATTAGAATTTTAACGTTAGCTAACATTATTTTTTTTATTGTTTGCCTTATAGGCCTTTTCGAAGCCAATAATAGTCTATATGATTTTTTGAATGTCTTATTAACTATTAGTTTCATTTTATTATTTTTGTTTGGCTTGATTTCGATTGTTCTTGGAATAAAACAGAAAGATAAGCCCAACTTGATCATAGGAATTGTGGCGATTGTTATTTGTATCTTCGCATTAGTTTTGGCTGGGCTATTTGTATTGTCATTGAGCCAAATCGGTAATTTTTAATACAATTTGCCTTCCTAGCCAATAATGGTTATGCTTATAAACACTAAAACGAGTCAGCATGGCAAATACTGCAACTACCAAGCCGCATAATTATTACAAAATTTGGTTTTTTGTTACCCTCCCCCTACCGGCTATTCTATTTTATTTTTTCTTGGCTTCATCCGATATAATTAATAGGGTTATTACCTATCGTTTCCCAATCTGGTTAGTACTTTTAGCTTTTTTAAATACTATCGTTTCATTACTTCTTTGGGTAGTTCATGGTTTCGATAAGCAACGCAAACTTCCAGCCGCATTACGCTACTTTTATGAGTTTCTCATAGTGGCAGGTTTGGTATTTGTAATTTTGGTTGCCACATATCTCTTGGTTTTTACGATAATGTATGCAGTTAGTTGTAACGGCATAACTGGATCTTGTTAATAAATGATTAGTGCGTAGTTATCATGGTGCCGGAGAGAGGACTCGAACCTCCACACGGTTTCCCGCACTAGCTCCTAAGGCTAGCGTGTCTGCCAGTTCCACCACTCCGGCTTATGATTTTTTGATAAAATAAGTGATTTTTGTATCACCATAGGTTTTCTCTTGAGCAAGCTCAAGCGGGGCTATTGTATCAGAAAGCATGGTATTTTTCGAGCTAGAAACTACCAAAACACCATCTGGCTTTAGCCTCCCATTTGCTCGTTCTAACAGCGTATCATGCCACTGCTCATATGGGGGATCAAGGAAAATAATATCAAACAGCTCTTTTGACTTGCTGAGGTACTGCTCAACATCCTGTTTGTAAACAGCTGTTTTATTGGCAATGTTTAGGCTAGTAATGTTTTTTTTGATTGCTGCAATGGCTTGGGTGCTAATATCAACAAAGGTAGCCGACGCTACTCCCCGAGAAATCGCTTCAATACCAAGTGCTCCGCTGCCTGCAAATAAATCAAGTACAATTGCTTCGGATAAGCGACTTGCTAGGGTATTAAAAATAGCATTCCGTACAATCAGCGTGACTGGCCTTGTGTCTGATGTATTAGGACTTGTTAACAACCTCCCACGAAATTCTCCGGCGACGACTTTCATATTCTTATTTAATCCAATACGGTTACTTGTTGCAATTGTTTTACCTGCTCAGCTAGGACTGGGTATTGTTCGGCAGAGTATGATTCAAAAAAGTTTTTCACCTCGGAACGTACACTGCTTAAAAGTTTAATGTCAGTTAACGAACTCATTCGCAAATCAATATCAAGCCCGTGTTGGCGCAATCCGAAAACCTCACCAGGTCCACGAGTTTCCAAATCTATCTGAGCCAAACGCATGCCATCGCTGGTTCGTTCAAGCGCTTTTAACCGGTCAATGACTTCTGGAATGTTCGTTTCAGCAAACAAATAAGCATAGCTCTGATGTCCAGCTCGCCCAACTCGCCCACGCAATTGGTGTAATGCTGCCAAACCAAATCGATCAGCCCCTTCAATCATCATAACTGTTGCATTCGGCACATCAACTCCAACTTCAACCACAGTTGTGGCAATTAAAATATCAATTTTGCCTTTTACAAAATCATCCATCACGCGTTTTTTTTCGTCTGAAGTAAGTCGACCATGCAATAAACCAAGCCGCCGGTGTGAGAAAACAGTTTTTTGCAGACGTTCATATTCAGCCTGAACGCTTTTAGCTCCAGTGGTGTCTGTTTCAACAATACGCGGACAGATGATAAATACCTGTCGACCCGCCTCAATTTGAGCATCAATCTCTGCATAGGCATTAGCCCGTTCAATTTCCAAAAAGAGTTTGGTTTTGACGGGCTTTCGACCTGGTGGTAATTCATCAATAATTGATATATCCATATCATTATAAATAACATGCGCTAGTGAACGGGGTATCGGTGTGGCAGTCATAGCTAGCAAATGCGGCATAAGTTGGCCTTTGCGGACAAGAGCTTCTCTTTGGGCTACACCAAACCGATGCTGCTCATCAACAATTACCAAGCCAAGATTATCAAATTGTATTTTTTCACTTAATAAACTGTGTGTGCCAATAATGAGCTGTGCTTTGCCAGAGGCAATTTCTGTCTCGCTGTGTTTTTTTTCTTTTGCATCCAGCCCTGCAACTAAAAGTGTTGTGTGTATTTGTAAATGTGATAACAGCTTTTGCGCTGAGAGAAAATGTTGCCGAGCCAGTATTTCAGTGGGAACAAGTAGCGCTGTTTGCAAACCACTGTGAGCCGCCATAACTGTAGCAAAAAGTGCCACTATCGTTTTCCCACTTCCCACATCGCCCTGCAAAAGACGATGCATCGGCTGGTTTTTTTTGATATCTTCAAATATTTGCCAGGCAACAATCCGCTGTGCATCAGTTAGTTTATACGGAAGCTGCTTAAGAAAACTTTCCGATCTATTTTGATCAAATAGTATAACTGGAGCTTTAGCAGCAGCTAGCTGCGAACGGATTACCGTACCGGTTAAAATTAGAATGAACAGCTCCTCAAAGCCCAGTGTTTTACGAGCCAAAGTAAGCTGCTTCATTGAACTTGGCTGATGAATTTGCTTAATGGCCTGAGCTTTAGTGAGAAGACGTTGCCGCTGAACGATCTGTTCTGGGATTATTTGTTCAAACTCATCTGCTATATCTATCACTTGGTTGGCAAGTTTCATAATAAGGCGAGAATTCACCAGGCTGTTTTCTGAATAAATGGGAATTATTTTGCCAGCTCTGAGCGGCTGATCAATGCGCTCAAAGGTGGGATTTTGTAGCGCTAAAGAAGTAACCTTAAAAGCAAATTCACCAGCAAAAAGATATTCTTCGCCTTCTTTAAGGATATTCATTAAGAATGGTTGCCCAAACCAAATTGCTTTAGTCGTACCTCCCGCATCAGACAAAATAGCCTCAACAACAGGAACTCGGCGGCGAGCAGTTCGGGACATACGCAGACGTTCTATCCGAGCCTTGACTGTTACTTTGCCTGGCTTGAGTCCAGCAATCGTGCTTAATTTACTATAATCTTCCCAGCGACGTGGATAAAAATTGAGCAAGTCTTCGACTGTATTGAGTCCAAGTCGTTTCAGGCCGCGTGCAACAACAGGCCCAACACCTGCAAGCTCAGTAAGAGGAGTTTGCAAGCGGGTTATGTTGCTCATCGAAAAACTATTTTAACCAAGCGACGCTTGCCCACCGCAATTACACTACCATCGTGATACAAACTATACTCTGCAGAATTAACAACCTCACCATCAACTCGCACACCGTTCTGGATCAACACGCGCCGTGCTTCAGAATTACTAAGCTTAAAATGTTCGTTTAAAATATCAAGTAGGATTGGCAACTTACGTTTTGATACCACGAAAGTTGGCACGTCATCAGGAATCGTGCCATCACGAAACTGATTATTCCATTTTTCCTCCGCAACTTGTGCTTCTTCTTCATTATAATAGCGGGCAACAATGTGGCGAGCTAATGAAGCTTTCGTATCTCGTGGATTATCACCAGCTGCCATATTGCGTTCAATTTGCGTGATTTGATCAAGCGGTAAATCTGTTGCCATACGGAAATAGGCAGGAATTAGCTCATCTCGTATAGTCATAACCTGGGCATACATCTCCGCGGGTTTTTCATCAATATAAATACAATTTCCCCATGATGAGCTCATCTTACGACCATCGGTACCTTCTAATAATGGTGTGGTTATTACGTTTTGAGGTTTTTGTTTGTACCGCTCCTGAACAACTCGGCCGGCTAACATATTAAACAGCTGGTCAGTCCCACCAATCTCCACATCTGCTTTCACTGCTACCGAATCATAGCCTTGCAAAATTGGATAGAGGGCTTCGTGCAAACCAACTGGTTTATTGGCTTTTAGGCGCAAAGCAAAATTTTCTCGCTCTATAATTTGTGAGATGGTAAATTTCTCAGCTAATTTAAAGAAGTCTGAGAGAGGCAACTTATCAAACCATTCGCGATTATGTCGTACTTCAACTTTTTTCATATCAAGCACTTTGCCAACCTGATCCAAATATTTTTTCTTATTATTATCCACTTCGCTGCGGCTGAGTGGTTGGCGCTCTGATAGCTTATCCGAAGAATCACCAATCGTAGCTGTGAAGTCACCTATAATAAAGACTATTTTGTGACCAAGTTCCTGAAACTCCCGCAATTTCCACAACACCACCGCCCGCCCGATATGATAACGGGCATTCGTTGGGTCAACTCCATGCTTAATTCGTAATTTACGGCCTTCTTTTAATGCTTTTTCAAGATTAGCTCGTACAATTACGTCCTCAACATTTCGTGATAAAAGCTCACTCTTCATGATTGCCAGTATAGCACGAAAAAAGCCTTCTCAGAGGAGCAATTGTGCTATAATTGATGAGCAATTATTATGGCAAAAAAACCTACCAAAGCCCGTCGCGTAAAAAGAGCTGATGCAAAAGTCAGTAGCAAAAGTGCAACTGTCTCTGCGACCTCAACAAACCTGATTGATCGGTTTAAAAAGAACATCACTTGGCCTCGTGTTGCCCAATGGTCAGCTATCTTTCTCGGGGTTTTCTTATTTATTGGATTGTTTTATGCCAAAGAGTTACCGAGCCCAAATAAGATCAACGCAACCATTTCGGCGCAGACCACAAAACTGTATGACCGAACCGGAGAGCATGTCTTAGTTGAAATTTATGGTGATAAGAACCGGTCATTGATTGCTTTTGATCAAATGCCTACTCAATGTAAGCAGGCAACTATTGCGATCGAGGATAAGAATTTCTACAAAGAAGGTGCTTTTTCAATTTCTGGACTAGCTCGAGCATTTAAGGGAATTATCACGCGAAACTCCTCTTTAGGGGGTGGTTCAACAATTACCCAGCAATATGTTAAAAATGCCTTTTTAACGGATTCACGTACGCCGACCCGTAAGATTAAAGAGCTCATTCTATCAATTGAAATTAACACTCTTTACCCAAAAGACGATATTCTCAAACTTTATCTTAACGAAATTCCTTATGGCTCGACTGCCTATGGTTTGCAGGCTGCAGCTAAAACATATTTCGCGAAGGATGCCAAAGATTTAAACCTCCAAGAATGCGCCATGCTAGCAGCTCTACCTCAGGCGCCAACCTATTACAGCCCCTACGGTCAGCACAAAGACGCTTTGATTGCTCGACAGCATACAGTTCTCGATAAGATGGCAGAGCAACATTATATTACCGATGCTCAAGCTGCCGATGCTAAGAAAGTTGATGTCCTTGCTACCGTACAGCCTCAAAACTTGTATGCTAATGTTTTTGCACCACACTTTGTTGATTATGTACGTTCTCAACTTGAAGACAAATATGGTGTCAAAAAAGTCAATGAAGGTGGGCTCAAAGTTATTACAACGCTTGATTACGACAAGCAAAATATGGCAGAAAAAGCGATAGCAGATAATATGAAATCAGTTCGTAG